>JAKBMG010000112.1:2130-8274 GCA_021831685.1 Bacteroidota bacterium
TTGCTTCATGAATACGGATGCCGTCTTCCAGCTTTATACGATCCAATTCATCTAATGCATATTGCCCAGGATTGAAATCTTTTCTTGTTGCAACTGCCGGTTCTTTTACGAAACCATCTTGAATGGCTTTGGCAAGAGAATATTCATAAACTACATTTTTGAATTTGATTGCATGACCGGCTCTTTCAACTTGCGGTGTTGCGGTTACCTCAAGTCCAATAATAGGACTCAGTTCGTTTAGTACTTCCATTCCGCGGTCTGCGCGGTAATGATGAGATTCATCCATAAGCAAAACAAGGTCATCGAGATTGGACAGATAGTTGAAATATGATTCGCCAAGATATTCCGATAATCGTTTTATGCGGGGAATATTTCCGCCGCGGGTTTCTGCATTTATCTTTGAGATGTTGAAAACATTTATGTGAATGTCGGATTCAAATAATTTTGTTTGGGATATTTGATCATAGTTATCCCCGGTTATAATGCGCGGCTGGTTTGTTACAAACTCGCCTATACCTTGAAATACATATTTAGGGCTGGTTGTTTCTGAAAAATCCGCAATCAGCTTATTGTAAACGGTAAGGTTTGGCGCTAATACGAAAAAGTTTTTAATTCCTTTTTCGAGATATAGGTAAGCGATGAAAGCACCCATTAGCCTTGTTTTACCAACGCCGGTTGCAAGTGAAAAGCAAACTGAGGGGAATGTCCTTTCGAAATCTGTGCATTTCGGATAAGTACTTTTTACTTTTTCTAATTCAGTGGAAAGATACTGTTGTTTTTCTTCCTCGTTGGGAAATGAATTTTTTCTAAGTGATAGTTTATCAACTAAGCTTGAAAGAATAGTTAAACTTTCTTCTTGAGGAGGGCGAAGACTTAATCTGTTACGAATTAGATTTACATTTCTATTCATTCTTTCCCCTTATCAGTTTGCGTTCCATATCGAATAGTTCCTTTTCGTGTAAAATTTCATTTTTCAGTTGTTCTTCGGTTGGCAAGTAAGGGATATACTTTGAGATAAAAATCTGTTTTTGGTTTTCGGGAAGGGTATATTTTATTACAGCATTATTTTTTTCAGCACAAAGAATAATTCCGATAGTGTCGTTTTCATCTTTAAGCTTTTGAGTCCGGTTATAATAATTAACATACATTTGCATTTGCCCAATATCCTGGTGAGTAAGCTTGCCGACTTTCAGATCAAATAGGATGTGGCTTTTTGTAAGGCGGTTGTAAAATACAAGGTCAATATGATAATGGTCGCCATCAAGAGTAATTCGCTTTTGGCGGGCGACAAATGAAAAGCCTTTCCCCAGTTCCAGAATAAATTTTTGAAGGTGATCTATTAATGCTTTTTCCAAATCTTCTTCATAATACCTTTCCATTTTTTCCAAGCCAAGAAATTCAAGCACATAAGGATCTTTAACTAAATCTTCCGGAGAGCCGATAGCTTGACCTTTCTTCGCCATTCTTATGACGGCTTTTTTATCTTTGCTTAAGGCAAGACGTTCAAATAGAAGAGAATTGATTTGCCTTTCAAGCTCGCGAGTACTCCAATTTGAATTAGCAGCCTCATTCATATAGAAGAGGCGGGCTTCTTCTTTTTCGAGCTTTAGCAAGAGGCGGTAGTGAGTCCAACTTAGTTCCAAACGCAAATATTTTTTAAGATCAATAGATTTGTGACTCACTGCGTCTCGAATTGTTAATTCTGAACGCGCTGCGTTCACTTTTTTACCTTTGCCGAATTTGTCACTCAATGCGTGACTAATTGCAGAAGTGAATTCTCCACTCATCGCGTGGAGTTTTGTGGTGCCAAGATTTTTTAATTCTCCACGCACTGCGTGGAGAATTGGAAAAGAGATAAAAAACTGCCTCATATACCAAAGATTGTTTTCTGAAAATCCTTTACCAAAATCTTTTGTCAATTTCTTAGATAAACCTTCTATTAAAAAGCTGCCATAGTCAGCTCTTCTTTTTCCTTTTTGTTCTTCTTCCACAATCAATCTGCCGATGTTCCAATAAGCTTCCACCATAAGAAAATTAACTGCGCGGTAAGACCTTTGGCGCGCATCTTCTAAAATGATTTTTATATCGTTGTATAAACTCTTCGGGATAATTTTTTGCTGTTTCATTCTTCACCGCCGTCATCAGAATTAAAAAGATTTGGTTCTGTTTTACCATTTTTCTTTTTCTTTACTGAAGGATTTGAATTGTAACCTTGTGGAATAAAATCCGGCTCATTAGGATCAATGGGCATATTAATAATATTAAGGCTGTAATCTTCTTTGCCGAACTCGCATCTGCCGAGAAGCATTTTAGGGATTTTTTTTACGGTAATATTAGAGTAGCGGTCTTCGCAAGCTTTGGAAAATGATTTACAGCAAATAAGTAAGCTTTCTCCGTTCTGCATTTCTTCGTGAATTCTATCGAGAGTTTCTACCGTGATGAATTGTGTGGTTGTATAGATAAAATCTTTTTCTGTGGATTGACCTTGTTTCCAATAAATTTGTTCATCGGGCTGGTAACGGAAACCTTCGTGCTTAGCCATTGCAGAAGCGAGCATGTTGCCGTTATACTCCGGATTGATTACCCAATTGCCATATTTATCTTGCTTTAATAAACTTGGAGCGAGATAATAATATTTGAAACCGCCGCCGCCTTTCCAACCCACCCCTTGCCCCTCCCGGGAGGGGACTGTTGGAGAGATTCCGCCTTGATCAGTTCCATCACAAACTTTTTGAAGACGGGGAATACAGTGAGTATGACAATGTTCGCCAAGTTCTATTCCTATCCATTTGCGGTTCATTTTGTGTGCAACTGCGGCAGTTGTACCGGAACCAAGGAAAGAATCAAGAACCCAATCGCCTTCGTTTGAAGCCAAATGAATAATTCTTTGTATAAGTCTTTCAGGCTTAGGAGTTGCGAAAATATTATCACGATTAAAATTTGTTACCTCTCGCTTTGCTTCGGTATTTCCACCAACAGCTTTATGTTGCCAAATTGTTAATGGAACAGTCCCTTCCTTTACATCTTTTAGAAACCTTTTAACCATTGGGACACCATCACCATCTTTAGCAAAAACAATCATATTATCAGCAAGTAATTCAAAATATCTTTCTTCTCTAACAAGCCAGCATCTTCCTTTGGGAGGTAATACCTTTCTACCAGAAGGTAAAGTAATTTCATAGATGTTATCACTTTTTCCAGTTCTTGCGTATTGAGCACCCCTTGCACCACCAGTTAAACTGATCGTGAAATTATCAGGTATGTACAAACCTCTTGGATCATCAGTTCTATTATATCTTGCGTCCTGTTCAACTGTCCTTGGCATTAAGTTGGGTCTCCATAATTCTTTATTTTTAGCATAAACTAAAATGTGATCATGAATATCAGTAAACCAAAGAGAATTAGCTTGTGGTGCAGTTTTCTTTTCCCAAATAATACTATTAATAAAATTCTTTCTACCAAAAACCTCATCGCATAAAACTTTCAAATAATGACATTCATCATCATCAATAGAAATCCAAATACTGCCTTCATTAGAGTGCAATAGATTTTTTAAGATATTCAATCTCGGTTCCATTAAATTAAGCCAAGTGGAATGTTCCAAATTATCATTATAATGTTCAAAAGCACTACCAGTATTATAAGGCGGGTCTATGTAAATACATTTTATTTTTCCGGTAAAGTCTTGTTCAAGAGCTTTAAGAGCGAGAAGGTTATCTCCATAGATAAGCATGTTTTCAGTGTTCTTTTCGCCGTAGGATTTTTCCTGGTCTTCAATTAAAATGCGCGGTTCAAGTTTTGGCTGCTGGTCTTTGCCGATCCAGGTTAGTTCTAGTTTGGGTTTGTGGTTCATAATTTGTTATTTATTTTTAATACAGTGACTTAAAGATATATACGTCTTTGCCATTTTCTGAAAAGGCAAAGAAATGGTCAAGACAAAAGTCAAGAGAATCATTTTTTCTACTTATATCAATATTAGAATCGAAGTTATTTCATAATAAATCTTATTTTTGTTTATACTTTAACCTTTGCACAGGGTTGTTAGCTATTCAGAAACTGCATAGAGACTGCACAGAGGCTGCACAGAAAACACTGCAAAAACTGCAAATACATTAAATTTTCGGTCAATTTATTTGCAAATTGCTTTACAAAATGCTTATAAGGTGTTTTACAAAATGTTCATAAAAAATTTTATAAGTTTCAATTTAAATTTTGCGTTTATAAATATAATGGTTATGCTTAATTTCTTTATCAATATAAATTAATTCTTTTTCCAGCATTTCTTTAAATAATCTTGAAACAAGATAATATTGATTTGGAGATAAGTTTAATATCTCTCTAGCTTTATTATTATCAATTTCCGGAAATTCATCAAGGAATCTAAGTATTATTTCTTGCTGTTTTTGTTTATCTAACTTTTTTGAGAACAAATAACTTTTTTTATCACTCATAGAATTTAAACGGGATTTATGAATTAGGTAGAAAAAATCTTTTGTTCTGCCGGTTGTTTCTATTAAATCAAGATTTAATAATTCATCAAGATTTTTTTTCAGAAGATTTTCATTAATGTAAGGCAGCTTTGCAAGCTCATTGAACTTTAGTTTTCTTTTTTGAATAATAGAATTCAGCACTAAAACTTTTTCGAGATCAATATCTTCGCCCTTTAACTGGCGATAATGATGAGCGAGTTCAATTAAGCCTTTTTCAAAAACAGCAGAGAATATCTTTACTTTTACAGAATGCCCGGTGATTTCAAAGACCGGAAGCTGTTTACCTTTAGTTAAAAGGGCGCGGAAGATTTTATCAAAACCACTGCCGGATTTTTCGGCATAATTTATTTCTCTAAAAATATCCATAATAGTAGGATTACGCGGATTAGATTTCCAAAGACAATTTTCTGGTGTTACACCTTCCGGGAAAGAGCCGGGGCTTTCTATTTCAAGGTAATCATCATATTTGCGAATTTCAATAATCTGTTGGCGTGAGTAATCTCTGTGGGCAATAGCATTAATCAATAATTCGCGAATAGCAGTTTCAGGATAGTCTTCAACAAAATCACGAAAGAGACCAAATTGAAACTCTTGAACTTTAATTTCAGATTTTAGTTGTTGGAAAGCATCGTCAGCAATCTTAATTAGATCACCTTTGAATTCATAAGGAGTATAAGTTCCATCGCTGAAATAACGCACATATTTAATATAGTTATAAGGAATTTCCCTTAAGGCACTATCATTGCCAATAAATAATATGCCAGCAGTAGTTGGATGTTTAATGTTATCAATTTCTTTAGTTATACCAAGTATTTCTTTGAATTCTTCTTTATCTTTTTTCAAGAAACCACTTTTAGGATTATTATTACTTATTTTTCTCCATAAGGAACGAGTCTTTTCTATATCCTCCCAGTTAAAGCCTAAGTGCCAGGCTTTTTGATCGTAAATAAGAAGATTCTTTTCAGATTGAATGGTGGCAATTTCATGAGGATGAATAATACGGTTACCGTCAGTATCCCTAATTAAGTATTCACCCTTAGTCGTGCAATGTAATTGAGTTGAGAATGGAATTTCAAGAAGCAGTAAATCTATTTTATCAACCTTAAGGCGTACAGGAATGACAGTAATTGAAGGGTTTGTTCTTGATTGAATATTCTGAACAAGAGAAAAAATTTGTTGGTCGTTAATAAGAAAATCGCGGTTGATTTCCTTTTCTTTATCTGAAATACCAACAATAATAAAACCGCCTTTATAATTAGCAAAGGCAACAACATCTTTGGACATTTCTTCATAATTACTACTAAAAGATTTTTGAGACTTCCCGAAAATTAGTTTATCGGTAAGCTGCTCTTTGAAGTCGATCAACTCACACTCACCTTTTTCGAGCAGTTCATAAAACCAAGGGATGCTATGTTTTGTGTTTTTCATTAATAATCTTAGTCAAAATTTAGATCAATTAAAAAATACACTACATTTCTTATACTGAAATAACCTGTGGTTTGACAGGGTTACTGATTTGCGCAACATTCCGGCAAAGTCTTGTTCAAGAGCTTTAAGAGCGAGAAGGTTATCTCCGTAGATAAGCATGTTCTCGGTGTGCTGATGAGATCCCGAAACGGTTACAGATGCTGAAACAAGTTCAGCATGACGTGCG
>JAKBMG010000014.1 GCA_021831685.1 Bacteroidota bacterium
CATATAAACTCCGGATGCTAATTGGGAAGTATCGAAATTTATAATATAGTTTCCGGATTTTTGTTCTTGATTAACCAAAGTAACTACTTCTTGACCTAACAAATTATATACTTTAAGTGTAACAATACCGCTTTTGGGAATACTGTATTTAATCTCTGTTGACGGGTTAAATGGATTTGGATAGTTTTGTGATAATGAAAATTTAGCTGGGACTAAGTTATTCTGCTGGTTTAAGATTTGTCCTACGCTCTTGGACATTCCAAGTTTCGCCTCAAGATCAGTAAGCTTTGTGTAGTTTGAAATATCAGAAGTCTTTATCTCGTAATCATATTCTTTGATAACAATGCTGTTTACAAAATCTCGAACAGCTTCTACCATAGATGTATCAGCCTCCGTTGCTGAGGAAACTGAAGGTAATGCATCAATCTGTTGTACAGCCTCATTTACCTCAAGCAGACTGTCAGGACATGGCTGACCGTTTTTGTATGCTGCAATATACTGCTCCATCCATCTGTAATATAGGTCGCCATGCCCGCCTTCCATTGGCTCAATATCCCGGCTTCTGGTTCTGTCATATTGATCGGTGAAATGTGAGTTAGAATCCTGATCGACGAGTCGCATAGCAGTCCACTCATTCCATTCCGACATCATAACAACTTTTGGTCTCTGAGCAAAAGCATACTGCCATTCTTCCTGGAACGTTTTGCCGCCGCGACGCGTTACGCAAGGATTAGCATTCATATATGTTCGCTCGATTGCAGGCGTTATTGATAATTCCTCTTTAATGCCGTTGTGCATAGTAACCTGTTGTGGATACATACCATAGGTCCATTGACTATCCGCTATAGGGTCAGGATAATTCCAGCATTTTCTCATTGTAAAAAGCGACTTAAGAGTATCCGGAAATGAATCTGTTACAAGAAGAAGCGGCTTACCTTCATAATATACAAATAGGTCTTTATATTGAGAATTTGAATAAAAGCGGTTGTAAATATCAAGCCCGCAATATGCTGGGTTGGGATCTTTCAAATTGGGTGAATAAATACCATCCCATGTGCCTGCCCAAAAACAGATATACGGTGTCTTTTTGCCTTCTTTGCGCATTTGATATAGGGTTTGAACAAACACTGTTGCCGGCTCCTGAAAGACATCATAATAGTAATTTGCTGGACGGGTGCTCATACCATTCGTATCTTCAAGGATTATAAAGTCTATTCCGGCATCTGTAAGTTGTTGAATGTGTTTCCTAATAACCGTAGTATCGTCTGAACGGTAATAGCCGGGAGCAGGCTCTGCCCAATAGTGGTTGGAATATGCTGGTCCCCACTGTGGATTAGTTGGATTAGCTTTGAGTATATTTGTAATATTATAAATAGGATTAGGATTGCTGTAGCTTCCTACAATAGGATTAAACCATAGAACATAGTAAATCGAAACTAAATTGGTTTTGTTTGTGATATCAAGTCCATTTTGTGGTAGTATGGGTTGAATATAAAAAAAACAAATAATCCCAATTGTTAATATGGTTAATAAAGTCTTATTCATAATTTGCTCCTTATGGCTAATTCTACTGGTAAAAATTTAAAAAGATAAAGTGGTTCCTTACATAAAGAAAGAAGCCACTTTTCTATCAATAATTATTTCAACTAATATTTCTGATTATTTTAGAAGTGTCATCTTCGGAACATCTCATTCGAATAGATACATTATAGCTTCGCTTGGCGCTCATTTTAGAAGTATCATCTTTCTTGTAACAGTGTAATTGCCGGAAGTAAGTGCATACAGATATATACCGGACGGAAGATTAGTTGCATTAAAATTAATGCTATGTTGACCTGCACTAAGATTTTCATTAACTAAGCTGGCAATTTTTTGACCAAGTATATTATAAATATCTAATTTAGTCATACCGGATTTTTGAAGACTAAAATTAATTGTGGTAGATGGGTTAAAAGGATTAGGATAATTTTGTGATAAGCTATAAGTTTTAACATCCTCGTTTTCTTTATCATTTATACCTGTCGGCGAACTATACAAATGAAATTCAGCTAATTGAAAATAAAAGCCACCATAAGTATCCGCGCTAAGCTTCGTTGCATCAATGCGTATATATCGGCTATTTACAGGAGCTGAAAAATTGAATATTTCTCCGTTATTATTTGCCGGAGCAGGGTAATTTGTGTAACTCTGCCCAGGAATATCTGTCCATGTAACTGTATCTGAGCTATATTGAAATTTAAAGTCTACGGGAAAACAATCTACCGTAGTACTAGTATCATTGTCTAATCTGGGGATTAATACAACTTTATTTACGCTTTGAGCTATTCCCTGATCTATATAAATCCATTCCTCCGCATTGGAATTGAAGTGAACGTCACTTGTCCAAAAAGTTAGGGGATTATTATCGAGCACATTACCGGGTCCAGCCCAGGTTACTCCAATCGATGATGCAACTGCAGTTAGAGAAGTAGTGGTAGAATTAATAAGCACCGATACCGTATTACTACCGCTATTTGTTACAACAATATCAGGCTTGCCGTCTCCGTTCAGATCGGCAACTACTACCGAGTTGGGTTTGGTTCCTGTAGTGAAATCTGTCTTTGCTGAAAAGCTTGCGGTAGTTGCACCAGGCAAAGTTGTGTTTAATAAAACCGACACGGTATTACTACTTAGATTCGCTACAACAAGATCCGGCTTACCGTCTCCGTTCAGATCGGCAACTGCAACCGCACGGGCGTTGGTTCCTGTTATAAAATCTGTCTTTGCTGAAAAGCTTGCTGTAGTTGCGCCGGGCAAAGTTGTGTTTAATAAAACCGATACACTATCATTACCTACATTAGCCACAACAAGATCTGGGTTGCCGTCTCCGTTCAAATCGGCTATTGCTACCAACACTGGTTTGGTTTCTGTAGCAAAATCTGTCTTTGCTGAAAAGCTTGCTGTAGTTGCACCGGGCAAAGTTGTGTTTAATAAAACCGATACGGTATTACTACTTAGATTCGCCACTACAATATCCGGATTACCATCACCGTTCAAGTCCGCGGTTGTAACCCAGAATGGGGTAGTTCCTGTGGCAAAATCTGTCTTTGCTGAAAAGCTTGCTGTAGCTGCGCCGGGGGATGTTGTGTTTAATAAAACCGATACGGTATTACCACTCTGATTCGTTACAACAACATCAGGTTTACCGTCTCCGTTCAAATCGGCAACTGCTACCGCACGGGGCAAGGTTCCTGTGGCAAAATCTGTCTTTGCCGAAAAGCTTGCTGTAGCTGCGCCGGGGGATGTTGTGTTTAATAAAACCGATACGGTATTATCTCCTTGATTCGTTACAACAATATCAGGTTTACCGTCTCCGTTCAAATCGGCAACTGCTACCGTAGTGGGACTAGTTCCTGTGATAAAGTCTGTCTTAGCAGAATAGGTAGCGGTAGTTGCACCGGGTGATGTTGTGTTCATGAAAACCGATACGGTATTGCTACCTGGATTCGCTACAATAATATCCGGCTTACCGTCTCCATTCAGGTCGGCAATTGCTTCCGAGTTGGGGGTAGTGCCTGTGGTAAAATCTGTCTTTGCTGAAAAATTTACTGTTTGTGGTAGTATGGGTTGAATATAAAAAAGACAAATAATCCCAATTGTTAATATGGTTAATAAAGTCTTATTCATAATTTGCTCCTTATGGCTAATTCTACTGGTAAAAATTTAAAAAGATAAAGTGGTTTCTTACATAAAGAAAGAAGCCACTTTTCTATCAATAATTATTTCAACTAATATTTCTGATTATTTTAGAAGTGTCATCTTTTTTGTTAAAGAAAAATCACCGGATTGAATTCTATACATATAAACTCCGGATGCTAATTGAGAAGCATTGAAATTTACAATATAATTTCCGGATTTTTGTTCTTGATTAACCAAAGTAACTACTTCTTGACCTAACAAATTATATACTTTTAGAGTAACTAAAGCACTTTTGGGAATACTGTATTTAATCTCTGTTGTTGGGTTGAATGGATTAGGATAGTTTTGCGATAATGAAAATTTAGTTGGCGTTTGATTATTCTCTTGCTTAACAGAGGTAATGTTAATCACGGACGTATTTTCACTTAAAATGTGGGTCATTATAGAAGCTTGGTTCTTCTGCCAAATTGCTTTTTGTGACGGGAACCAATTCAAATCGCCGAGAGGTAACCCTTCAATTGAAGCTGTCAACATTGTATTGTTTTTATAGCTGCAATCTACTCGTGGCCACACTTCGGGATTACCGTAATTATAAACTGTATCAGCATTCCAGAACCAATTACCAGCCTGGTTTGGCTGCGGATTGACATCATTCGCTGTAAACCCCCAAGTATTTAATTCAGCAGCAGGTAAAGTCCATTTTACCAAGGAATCTTGAATGGCATAGAATCTTTGATCTGTCCATTGAGGATCGGTGTTAGGAGGGTTTGTGCCTAAAGAATTGTCCAAATAGTTACCCTCTTTAAAATTTGGAAACGATGAACTGTTAGACATTGTAGCCTCTCTATTTACCTTGGCAGAATCTTTTGGAAGCATAAGATGCATAATGTAAGACCTATCAAGTGGAGTTACCCCATCATTATTTTTTGTGTGTGTTGCTGCCCAGGTAGTTGTATAAGCCGTAATTCTTGGATCGGTATAAAAGGAATTATATTCAACAAATAATTTTCTTTGCGATAATAATTGCCCATTAGTAGAATCTGCTGAAGTAGTATCCTGATTTACCAATGTCATCCAGCCTGTGGTATCACCATCAGGGAAATACTGATTCCAACTTAAGTTCCAGGGTTGTGTTGTAAAATCAAAGAAAAGATTGTTTGTAACAAAGTAGCTATTTGTGTGCCATGCCCAGATAAATTGACTCTTATGAAAGATAAACGAATTATGATTTACCCAAATAAAATTTTCCCTATCAGTATTAAAATTAGCGTTTGAATACCACCATGTACCGGTAGTCATGAAAGTGTTGTTTTCTACATATAGTGTATCAAATCCATTGTTCGCTGGGTTGGCTATCTCAAACATAGGTCCATCGTTTGCACCGTCTAAAGTTCCCATGCGTAGAAACAAAGAGTTGGTAATATAGAGTCTGGGGCGTGGAGTAATATTGAAATTAATTAAACCCTGGGTAGTGCATACTGGGTCAACAGTAACACTGTCTAATACTATTTTAATGGAAGTAGAGCTATTAACGCTAAAAAGTCCTGCACCAATAGAGTTATTCATATTGGCATTAACTATAAAAACATTTTTTATAGTAATATCTCCTATGACATTGAACATATTAGACAAAACTGTACCATCAGCATTCGTTCCCGTTTGTATCTCAGCCGGCATTTGACCTTGGGCTGGCGTAGCCCCAATAATGGTTAGCGGAAATCCATTATTTTCAATTATTCCATTAAGACCGTACCATTGCCCGGCTTGTAGTCGGTAGATTACATTCCCTTGGTTTGCAGTAATAGCGGCATTTAGTGTACCATAGCCGGGAGTAACATCTAGTATAGTTTGTGCAAATAAGGTAACGTTAAAAAGAAGAAACACTAGAAAAATTGTTGTTTTTTTCATATTATCACCTATTAGAATTAATTAAGATTAATTTTAGGAAAAATATATTTAATTCTTTTAATGAATTAAATAATGTTAATTTTTTGTCAGAAATTATTATTTTTTTTGCTTCCTTTCTTGAATTGATAATTAAGAATGATTTAAAAAATGATTAGTCCTTTTTACCTCCTTTCTTTTTTAGGAGATTATTAATTATTGATATTGGTTTAGGTGGATTATAAATAGATAATTTCTATAACCTGTATCTAATACCAAGGTCCATAGTCCAGCCATAACTTTCCATATATGTTGGTCTGGAATCAGCTAGATAATTCTGGTAACCAATTGGGTCATTTATATTTGCATAATTAAATAATACTTCCAATCCTTTTATAGGAAGCTTTTGGGCAATTTGTAAATCCCACCTAGCAAATTGCGAAACACTATTTTGGAATTCAGTAAGGTTTGGTTCACTTGTAACCATTGCGCCGGTGTACTGGTATGATAACCACAGATTAAATCCTTTGTAGTTATAGCCAAAAGAAAAGTTTGCTATGCTTTTAGGTTGATTTAATACCGGGCCCGAATAAATTGAATCTACAGTAATTAATTTTGTAATAGGTCTACCCTTGTTGTCGGTTCCAACAGTAACTGACTGGGTTTTTGAATATTGATATTTTGTTTCAGAACTAATCAAAGTAAAGTTTATATCAAGAGAGATATAATTAAACGGCTCTGGTAAATACCATAAATTTGTTTGTGCTTCAAATTCTAACCCCTTTAAATACACTGGGAAGGAATGATTTTGCGGTACAGTTATTAATACTGTCGAGTTATCAGAAAAATATTGACCTACTCCAAATATCCAAGATTCGCCTGGAGTTCTATAAATAGAAGGCGTCCATATTTTGTCCTTTACTTTTTTATAGAATCCACTTAGCGATATTAATCCGATTTTATCTCCAAATATTGCAATCTGGGCGTCATAGCTCGTCCATAGCTCCGGTTTTAAATCCGGATTACCTGATGTGTAAGATTGAACACCTGTACTCCGGTTAAGATAAACATTAGGTACAAGCTGGTTATAATCAGGCCTGCTCAAAGTTTGCGTAAATGATAATAATGTTTGCAGCCAGTCGGTAGGTTTAATTTTAAGATGAATCATTGGAAGCCAGTATTCATCATTATGAGTCGAATCTGTTGAATATCCGGGAGCATGCAGGCGATCATAGTAAGAAATTGCTTCCATCCACCAGCCCCCTAAATTATCTTTTACTTTTTCATAGCGCACACCTGGAATAAACGAAATCATGCTTCCGAAATTCAATTCGCCCATTAAATAGCCTGCATAATAAAATTCATTTACTTTCTGAAGACTTTGTGTAATTGGCTGCCAATTTGGCAATAATCCAAGCTTATCGCTTGAAAATCCTGCGGGCGTAGCTTTGGAATTGACATACAAATAATAATTAGAAAAGTTATCCCACCAATCAAAAACCTGGTTTAAGCGATCCAAATTGGTGTACCAGCCGAAATTGTATTGCCCCTTCATAAAGTTATTAACAATACCATCATCAACGCCAGACAAAGATAAAGACCCTGCCTGTGTCTGCTCAGCCCATGGAAAATTCTTGACAGCATTATCTCCCCACTTTGGATTAACAGCAGCATTTACAGTTTGGTATCTTGAATCATAATTTCTATCTCTATAATTTACTTTATATTTTGCCCCAAATTTAAGATACCCAGAAATTAAATCACTTAATTTGTACGGTGCTTTAACATTAAAATACGAATCGATATGTTTTTCAAGCATATCGTCTGCAGCTCGACTAAGACCGTATAATTCGAAATTATTTAATGTCGCAGGAGATAGTGTATCGGTAGCACCTGCAAGTATTTGATTGAGTGGTAAACTTTGAGTTGCCTGATTGCCATATTTTTTTAGACCCGGCGTAATGAAGGAAAACGACCAATTTCTTGTACTCGGTGTATAGGAATGTGATTCCGAAAATGCTATCCCTTCGTCTAAAAAAAAATATTTGAACTGATGTTCTGCTTTTAAAGAACCAACGTACAAATCCGATTTAATATTAGGTACATCGCTAATATTATAGTTAACACTACCATTACTAGCGTTATAAGACTTGGTGACATCAGTATAATTCTGATCCGTATGAGAGTAAAAATTAGAGAATAAAAGTTTAGTAACAGATGATAACTTATAATCAAGCATTAAAGTACCCGATACTTTACCGTTAATTCTTGTTTCATCATTAAGGTTAATTCCATTTACAAATAAAGGAGCTAATTGACCGGGCGGAGGCACTGTCTCCGTCTGATAACTGGCACTTAAAGTTTGATCGCTTCTGTTTACGCTCTCAGCATCCACACTTAACATTAAACCTAATCTGTTATTAAGAAATCTATTGCTAATATCACCAGCAAACTTGTAGTTTTTCCAGTAATTATTTAGATGGTTGTAGCCTCCTTGCGCCATCAAACTGTATTTCAATCCGCTTTGAGCTTCATTTAGTTTTAAGTTTATTGCCCCCGCAACAGCGTCGCCTTCCATATCCGGGGTAATTGATTTGAATACTTCAACCCCTTGAAGCGCATATTGAGAAATTCCAGCTATATCTGTTGCTCTAGTGTTATCATCGGTAGAAGGTAATGGAATACCGTCTAGCAACACTTGACTATATTTCGGGGCTAATCCACGAATTACAATGCCGGTACCTTCCCCACCGCTTCTTATTAATGATACGCCGGGAAGGCGTCCAATTGCCTCAGCAGCATTTGCATCAGGGTTTTCTTGAAGGCGATCCGCAGCTACTACGTTTTTAATTACATTAGAATTAATTTGCTCATTAATAGCATTTTGTTGTCCTACTCTTTGCGCAGTTATAACTACTTCCTTACCTTTAACTGCTGTAATCTTTAAAGCTATATTTAATTCAGTAACTTTATCAGGTTTTATTTCAACATCAATTTTTTTCGTCTCATATCCGACATAAGAAACGCTAATCGTCCGTTTACCGGCATCAATATTTCTTATAATATAGTTACCCTCTAAGTCGGTTGCAGCGCCTAAATTTGTTCCAACGACCATGACTGTTGCAAATGGAAGAGCCTTTTTATCTTCGGCGCTAGTTATTCGTCCCCTGATCTCTCCCTTGTAATTACCATCCGGTTTATCTTTCTTTTTAACAACAATAAAGTTGCCAATCTGCGAAAACGATATGTCTAAATCCTGTGCAAGCTTTGTTAATACCTTATCAACTGTTGTCTCTCTCAAATTCAACGAAACTTTCGCATCAATAGGAATTTCTTTGCTATTATAACTGAAGACTAAGTTAGATTCATGCCCAATTGTCTGAAGAACTTCCTGAAGTGGAACATTTGTAAGATTTACACTTATTTTGATTTTATCAAGCTTTTGTGCCTCTATCGATGACATCCCGAACAGTAAATTTACAGCGAATACTTGCAGTATTAATCCACGAAACGAATAATAAGCAAACATTTTAAGTCTCCTATGTACATTTTTTTTCATATTTTTACCTTGCATTGGTTAAACAATTCGTTAATTGTTGTTTAGCTATAAAAGCTATGACAATCTCGCAAATTGTCATGACTTTTTATTTCTGTCCATACTTTATCTTTCAATCACTTCTGATTCAATTACAATATCTGGAAAGTGATTTTCTCTTTCTTTAGATTCTAATTGCCTTATTAGCAGGTCAACAGCCGCATTGCCAATTTTATAGGGATTTTGATACACTGTATAGAACGGTACTCCTAACCTGTTTACAATATCATTATCACCAAATTCTCCCAGAATAATATCTTCTGGAATAGAAAGATTGTGATCTAATATGGCTTTTCCCGCTCCGTAGGTAATTAATCCCCCTCCACTTACCAACCCATCTATTTCAATGTTTTTATTAAGCAGGAAATCCATCTTTTTGTAACTACCATTGTAACTACGAAAAGTCTGAACTACTAAAGAATGTTTAAAATCAATATCATGTTCTTTCAATGCTGATTTATATCCTTCAAATCTATTTTTGACCACAGGAATTTCTGTATTAGGACCTAAGAAAAGTATATTCTTTCTTCCCTGATTTATTATTTTCATTGTAAGATCATACGAGGCTTTTTTATCGTCTATTGTCACCGATTTATAACCAAAATCATCCAGCTTTCTACCCCAGCAAACAAATTTTATCCCCTCTTCCGATAACTTTTGAAATAGCCAATAATTACCTTTACCTTGTACAGCATTTAATAGTATGCCGTCGACATGTATATCAGATAAAAATTCTAATTTCTCTTTTTCCTTTTCCCTTTTTTCATCATGAACCATTAATATAATCTCATAACCTTTACGGTTTGCTTCTTCGTACATACCCCTTACAGCTTCTGAGAAAAATGAAATACGTAAATCAGGAATCAATACACCTAATATTTTGCTGCGATTCACTATTAGGCATCTAGCAAATATATTTGGTCGATAGCCGATCTCTTTAGCGGTTCTTTTAACTTTTTCCTTCATTTCGGAAGAAATATCATCGCCATTTCTAAGCGCTTTTGAAACAGTTGCAGTAGTAACAGAAAGCATATCTGCAATGTCTTTTAAAGTTACCTTTTTTTTATAGTTTTGATTTATTCTCACAATTCATTTAGCAATTAGTCGATGAGCTTAAATTCACTTAGAGGTATGTTGATAGTTCTTAATAATTATTGTCGGGGTGGTGCTTACAAAACATTAATCGTTTAATAAGAACCTGCAAATTTAAAAATACAGCTTCGCTTCGTGAGTCCCATTTTAGTACTCAGTTCATTAAAATATTTCATTTTGAAAACTCTTAAAGGATTGCGAAATCCATTAAGTTCAAAATGACAACTATTAGTATGTCATATCGAAGGAGTCCTCGACTGAGATATCCCATGCTCTACTCGTGTATCTAAGCTACTCGTGGGATTTCTCACCGGCTAAAGCCGGATTCGAAATGATACAAGTGGTTATTCTTTTAATAAATAAAGGCAATGCCTTTTTCAATAACTCAAAATGACAGTATTTTCCTCATTTATTTTAGCGATCTTTAGTAACAATTGAACAAGTGATAAGTTCGCCCTAAAAAGCCGGAATAATCGAAATGTCATTTCCACAACTTTCCCCGATCCTTCGGGGAAAGTTGTGGAAATCTATTCCAAATAGTAAACCTTTTAGATTCTCCCTTTCTTGAAAAAAATTATCTTTTTTATTTTATCACTTTCTTTTACGGTTTTGTAATCAAGCCCTGTTAACTTTTTAATTATTTCAGAAATTTCCCAAATCGATGCATTCTGAAAATTTGTAGTTATTAAATAGTTTTCAAATGACTTTGATGCTATCTCAAATCTTACTCCATAGGCTCTTTCCAACTGAATGAAAACATTATGAAGAGGTTCATCTTTAAACTTGAGTACATTTTTCTCCCACCCAATAGCATCTTCTATATTAGATTGTTCAATCTTGCTAGTCGAATTACCTACGTTATAGACTAATTTCTCATCTGGATGAAGAATAGAATTTTTCACAACGGAGTTTGATTTCAATTCAGTAACTTTAACACGCCCTTCAATAAGTGATACGGAAATATTTTTTTCGTCAGGAAATGCGCTTATATTAAACTTTGTACCAAGAACAGTCGTAAAAAGGTTAGATGTATGCACTATGAAAGGCTTGGATATGTCATGTTTAATTTCAAAATAAGCTTCACCTACTAAATAGACTTCACGGGTCTTACCTTGAAAGTTGGCTGGGTACCGTAATTTGCTATCTGCGTTAAGTATAATTTCAGAGCCATCCGCAAGTTTTACCAATAATTTTTCTCCGGGGATTGTTCTTTGCTCTTGCCAAATAACTGAATCTGAATTATTATTAAAGACCCCGGTAATGTATAAAACACTTACTGATACCACCATAAGAAAAATAATTGAGGCAGCAATTTTTAATAAGTATGGCGAGGTTATTATTTTGTGTTTTACACTTTTCTCCCTCTTATTTATCATTTGCATAATCTCTGAATAGATTTTTTCTTCAACAAACTTTTTATCACCGGATTCTTTTTCATTCCAGCCGGCATCTTCATTATTTAAAAATTCCAAATATTTTTCTAATAGGAACTCTTCGTCAGGCGAACATCCCCCTTCAAGATATTTGTTGATTAGGTCTAATAATTGTTGTTTTTTCATAGTCTATATAAAAAATATTTTTAATTTGTATTAAGTACCCTCAGTAATAAAAAGGTACTATTCCATTTTAGAAAAAATTTTTAGGTTGGATATAATAAAAGGATTGGTGCTGCTACTTTTTATATAAAGAACACAATCCAGCTCTTTATAGAAGAGCGAATCGATTTTAGGGCGTGGCTTATTTGATTTTTTACAGTCTGTACAGAAATGTTTAGTTTTTGTGCAATTTCTTTGTTGGATAACCCTTCATCCCGGCTTAATTGAAAAATAATACGTCTCTGTTCAGGCAGTTTAACAATTTCAGTTTCTACACGAGAATATATATCTTTATATTCTATATATTCAGCCAGGTTATATTGTGATATGAAATTATCAAATTCTTCAACATGTTTATCAATCAGCTTCATTTTGCGAAATTGATTAAAAACCTGAAACTTCACAGCTTTATACAAATAAGCAGAAATATTTCCTATTTCTTTCTCTTTTCTTCTTATCCATAAGTCTGTAAATACTTCTTGAATAATGTCTTCACAAATGTCTTTATCCTTAATTATTTTATAAGCAAAGAGATAAAGCTTTTCCCAATAACGCTTATAAATTTCCTTAAACGCATTTTGGTCATCATCCTTTAATGAATCAATAAGTCCTTTATCAGATATATCGAATATGTTTTTACTATAATTCATTAAATATTCTTATATATTTTTTAGCTTTAACCGTAAATCAAATCTAAAAATTTTTATAGAATAAAAAAAGACCCGGTTCCACTGAAACCGGGTCTTTATTATCTAATTCATGTACATTCTTCCTGTCAGAATCTCCATCTCGAGTTTAATGCAACTGAAAGATATTTGCCCGAGTTGCTTACTAAAGATTGCATATCAAGTGTACTTAAGTTGAACTCCAGTACTCCTGCTTCAATACCTAGTCCTAAACCCCAATGAAATCCCGTTAATCCTCCAAATGAAAATCCGGTTCTTAGATAAGGAATCCAATTCATCGGCTTCCATTCAGCTCCGATTGATACCCTTGTCTTCGTAGAATTACCTGGCATATCATTAAAGCCTTGGTTAATATCCATAGCCACAAGCAATGTACCCGGCCAGCTATTTGCTCCAAAATCAAATTTATATGCAGCTCCTAACCTTAGTGCGGTCGGTAAACTTGTCGAGAAACTGCCTGTACTGTCACTTGTTCCCTTAAATTTATTCTTCAGCGAATCCCTCTGGCTTTGCTGAGAAAGATCAGTAGCCGTAAATTGACCCGACGAAGACGTAATTGCAGCGTTCTTATCCCAATTTATATTCCCGATATCTGTTATTGAAACACCAAAATTCCATTTACTGCCGATGCTTGCACTCAAACCGAAATCAATTCCAAGACCTGTTCCTGCAGGTGTCGGGAATGGGGTCATTTTACCTTTGGTGGTATCTGTAGTATAACTATATTTTACATGAAAATTATCTGAAAATGCTGACAAGAAACTATTATTTGCATCTACAGTAAGCTGATTTTGAGCGCCAGTTGATAGAGATGAATTAACCTGCTGTGTCCCAACGTATGCAAAGCCCTGAACCATTTTGAAGGTTATACCGGCTGCGATCTTTGAAAAGATGTTCTGAGGTATTTCCGTTATTTCTCTCGCATAAGTTAAAGAATAATCCCTCAACCACCATGCGCTTGCACTCATGTCATTAAAATTAAACGTTGAGTTTGTTGTATTACCGTCAGCGATAAATTGAGAGAGTGCTTGTGGAATTGTAACATTGGTTGATACTACATCATTCATTGAAAACCCAAATGTTCCGATTGATGGCGCTAGCTTTACGCCAATTGAGAAAAGAGTAACATTTGCATTTCCTAATACCAGCCCCCCGCCTGAAAATAAAGAGCTGAAATTTTGTATATCGTTGTCAGTAAGCACCCGCGATTGGCCGTTTACTCCTCCAAAATAATAATTTAAATCATTTAGAGTCATAAAACTGGTCCCTCCCGTAACAGATATATTGGGAATCGGAAGCACTGTCGTGAAGTTAACCGTTTGATCTGTGTTAAGTAGATTCGCCGGATTAATTCCGATTGAATATATTCCTCTTGAAATCGCATTAGAAGTATTTCCTAATGACATTCGCCTCGCATCGCTTGTTCCGCTGGAACCATATTGGGCGAATGATGAGACCGAAAAAATCATAATTAGTGCGAATACGATAATAATTTTTTTCATTTTTTACCTCCTCCTACTTTAAGTTATCTTGATTTACTCTGAATTTTACGCCGCCAAATACTTGAATTTGTATTTGATCATTTGGGCGAATATAAACAGGAGTAGGGTTATTAGCTGATTGTACACCAACTGTATAAATTGCATACTGAGCATGAGAGAATTTATCTGTTTGCAATGAGTCGAGTTGAATAGTAAAACTTGTAGAAGTCGGTCCAGAGACCTCACCATTTTGACCTACAGAAGCAGGTGCAATCGAAAATGAATCTGCGCTTGTTGTATTATTAACCAGCGTGAAGAGAGGATTATAATTAGAGTCCGCTATGGTGACAGTAATAGATGAACTTAGTGGAATACCGTTTTGAACATTTACGGTGATATATGCTGATTGAGCAGCACGAATTTTTGTTCTATCCTTATCAGATATATCCCCAAAGCTTGAAGTATCTGTTACTGAAGCATAACTGATTGCTAAGAAACTAGTAGTGGAAAAATTTGCAGTAAAACTAACCGAATCTTTATCAGTAACTGTTCCACTAGTATTGTTAGGATTCATAATATATTCTGCGCTAACTATTACTGAGTCCGGCAAGAAAGAAATAAAACTGGTAATACTGCTGTTAGTTTGATCAAAATCAAAATGCTTGCTTCCGTTACTAAAGATAAAGGTTTTTGCACTATCCGGAATTGTTAGAGAGATTTGACTTCCGTCGTTTCGCTTTCCAATTATAGAAAGATTTTTAACTTGAATTCCAAATGGATTCGAAGACGGTGATAAATAAGAAGCATCTAAACTAAGATCTGCATTTCCTAAAGTAATCTTGTTCCTGTAGTCTTTAGCTTTATTAATATTAAGCCCAAATGATTGAGTCTTTATTCCAAGGGATTTTGTGGGTATATAACCGGTAGCAGAACTAAAGAAGAAATCCTGAGTATACAAACCCACTCCTATTGACGAAGGTAAATTTGAAGATGCGCCAATTATAATTTGCAGACTATTATTAAAAAAAGAAGGCTGATTTGCCGGCAAAGTATATGTATAATTGCTAAAATCAAACTGAGTTGAATCAGTCGATTGAGGAGGTAGTTGAATTGTTTGGGAAAAAGTCGTACCGTCAGTTCTTTTTACACCAGGAATTGACAGATTTATGGTTACATTTTCTAGTGATGGGTTATTAAAACTGTATGATAGAAAACCACTTGCAAAGACAGCACTGTTAATAGTGACACCGCCCGGAAACTGCACGTACAATGTTTGGGTACCTAAATTAGTAGGGACATTAGTGTGAGTAGCTTCCGTTCCGGATGCCTGAACAAATTGAGAAACTCCAACAGTTTGTGAATAATTATCCGATTGTATAAGATAAATGCTATTCGGAGTATTAGGGTTTTGAATAGAAATATAATTTTGAGTTTTAATTATATCATTTAGGGCATAGCTTCTGTTGATGATAGGAACATTTAAGTTAACATCCCACTGCGGCATGATGAGGTTTTTAGGAATGTCCATGCAGCCAGATACAAGCGCTAACAAAGGGATTATTAAAATTGGTAAATACTTTCGCATGAGTCCTCCCGATTGAATTATTGATATTTAGCTTGAGTTATAATGCGGCTGAAAGTCAACCGCATTTAGATAATAAATTGATTATTTCATGAATAGCATTTTGCGCGACATTGTTACATCACCTGCTTTAAGCTGATATATATATAAACCGGATGAAAGATTTCCGGGATTAAACGTAACAGAATGAGTCCCTGCGTTCATATTAGAATTAACTAAAGTAGAAACCTTCTCTCCGAGCAAGTTGTAAACATCTAATCGCACATATGCTCTTTGGGGTAAATCAAATTCAATATTTGTTGTAGGGTTAAACGGATTAGGATAATTTTGCTTGAGAGCAAATTGTCTAGGGATATTATTATGCTGTTCTTTAACAGCGGTTAAAGAACTTGTTTTTGAGCCAACAACATGTGAAAAGTGACTTATCAATGCAGTAACGCTGTTTGTGCTATCATAAGTTGTTATGCCCGTAGGGTCAAAGCCGGTACTAACTTCATAAGCAAATGTAAGCGCTGTGGCTAAATTAATTCCTGATGCAGTAAGAAAATTAGTAAAGGCAGTGGATTTATTAATTTTTATTACTGCGTATGTACCTGTGTTAAGGTCAAATGGTTCCGGTAGAAGATTTCCACTCCAATCATAAACAGCAAAATTAACATTAAAAAAGAATGGAGCATTGTTAGAGCCTAAACTATATTGGCCGGAACTAAGGTCGATGCCAGTTATGTCAAAAATAATTGATATATCCTGATTAAGAGAACCTGATTGGAAATAAAATTCACTCCCTGCAAGTGCATCATAAAGATTTTGTGCTTTACTATAACTTGATGGTAATGTAGCAGATTTAATTGAATAAACTTGACCTTCATTTATTGTGTCGGCATATATTGAAGCAGCGCCAACATTAGTTGCCTGGACGAAAAATTGTATAGCAATTTTATGTTGAGCTTTTGTTAATTGTAAAGAACCGGCAAAAGCTATTAACAAGAAAATGTAAAAGACTTTTTTCATAAGGGGTACTTCCTTAGTTTAAAATTATATTATTAAAATATGACTATTTGAAATATAATTGTCAAGTGACATCTATCATGTCCTAACAAAAACAATTATCATTTTTTCACTTAAATTTAATTTTGTAAATCCGCGTCAGATAATATAAATATAGTTTTAATAAAACAAAACATGTTACTCAAAACATTGTGATTAGCTATACAGACTTGTCATACTATTGTATTATCAAAATTCAGTGAACCTCTAAAAAACATTACTGGTGGAAGAATGTGACAATGGGAAATTCCACTATTCCATTCCTCCACTACTCCATTTCTCCCCCCTCATCGTGTTCCTCTCAACTCTCAGATGTGTGCCATTTTTGTCACAACCAGGATCTTTTTCCTCTGTTTTTTGCCTAAAATTTCCCCATTTCTACAAGGCTTCTGCCAAGCCTATAACAAGCCTCCACCAAGCCTATAATTCTTATCTAAAAATTGCTGAAAAAATTGTGTGACAAAAATGGCACAGGCTCATTCAAATAAGTAAAACTTTGAACATATTTTTCTATACAGATCACTAACAGAAACTCTCAATAAAATGAGATATTAATTTTAATTTTTGGATAGCTATATTGGATGTTTTATAAAACCGGAATATCAAAAGACGTAGCATTTAGAAATACCATTAAATTTAAAAACCTCTTCTATATTTCATAATTTTCTTTTATTTTATCATAATGCGTATTAGATCTATCATGCAATAATCATAAAGGAAAACTATCATGAAAAAAGCTTCACTTTATCTTGTTCTTCTTAGCTTCATTGTTATTTCTTCTACGGTTAAGGCTCAGAATGATTTAAGCTCTACCTTATCTCACCTTTCTTCCGGCGCCGCACAAGCTTATGTCGCACCAGTGGTATCCGGGTTCGGAGCTGACTTAAATTCAGGCTGGGTTACTCGTGTTACAAGCTCTAAACTTTTGGGTTTAGATATTGAATTTAAAATTGTTGCAATGGGAACTTATTTTTCAAATCAAAACCAAACTTTTTCCACTTCGGCGGCATTTAGATTTAATAGGGACCAGGCAGCAACATTGACTCAATCAGTGCTTAATCCAATCGCGCGGCAGGACATTGAGAACCAAATTATCAGCCAGGATTTTACCGTTGGAATTTCAGGTCCCACCATTGTTGGAGATAAAAATCAATTTGTTGCAGTTAATTTTCCGGGCCATACTTTTACCTCTAATGGATTCCAATATAATGTGCCGACCCAAAATATTGTAACTCAGGTAAATGGTCTTCTTGGCAATATACCAGCATTGCCTTTAGCAGCTCCGCAATTAACAATTGGGACTGTTTATGGGACTTCAGTTTCTTTTAGATACCTTCCCGATATCCAATTAAATGCCGATCTTGGAAAATTCAGTTACTTCGGCTTCGGAATTCAACACAACCCGGCAGCTTGGTTTGATCTTCCCCTACCGGTTGATTTTTCCGTTGGATTCTTTGTTCAGAATATGAAGGTTGGCAGTGTATTTACGAGCAATGCAACGATGTTTAATATAAATGCAAGTAAAATGTTCGGCACAAGTCTCCTCAATGTTACCCCGTATGTCGGTATCGGCTTTGAAAGTTCAACTATTTCAGTAAATTATAACCAAAACATTGATTCACCTGCCGGGCCTCAGCAAGTGAATATTTCTTTTGATCTTAAAGGTGAAAACACAACCAGATTTACACTCGGAGCCTCATTTGGATTAGCGATTGTAAATCTCAATGTGGATTACAGCTTTGCAAAATACAATACCCTAAGCGCTGGTTTAGGATTTAGATTTTAAATAATAAGTGTTACAAAATTATTTCCCACTATGAGCCGTTGATTTTAACGGCTCTTTTTTGTCACTATAGTATGCCGTTTAACTTTTTGTTTTTTATGTCAAGATATTTTTAGGATAAATTTCATTGCGTTTCATTCAAAATTCATCCGCCGCGGCGGATTCATAATTCAAAATTGCGGCTTGCCGCGCTAGGCTTTCTTCCGCACACAATTCAGACCTGTCTACCGAGACTGTTGCACATCTCCAAAATGTCATTTCGACTCCCGCAATCGGGATAAACTCTGGGAGAAATCCCATGTATAGCTTAAGTACACAAGTTGAACGTGGGATATCTCAGTCGATTACCTGCCTGCCGGCAGGCAAGCTCCTTCGATATGACATCTGGAAGTTCTGCAACACTCTCTACCGGCAGGCAAATTTGAATTACCTTTCATTTTGGGTAAATTTGCATTTAATTTAAAAAAAAGAAACTACACAAAATGCGTTATCCTTTTTCTGAAATCGAATCTAAGTGGCAGAAGTATTGGGAAGAAAATAAAATTTATAAAACTGACCTTTCCAACACAGATCACAAGCTTTATACACTAGTAATGTTCATTTATCCTTCAGGCGCAAAACTTCATTGCGGTCATTGGTATAATTACGGTCCAACAGATACCTGGGCACGCTATAAGAAGCTAAAAGGATTTAATGTATTTGAACCGATGGGATATGATGCTTTTGGTTTGCCTGCAGAAAATTACGCTATCAAAACAGGCATTCATCCTTTCGACAGCACAATGACTAATATCAAAGACATCCGCCAGCAGTTGGAAAAAATGGGCTGCATGTATGATTGGGATTCTGAATTGATGACATGTGTTCCTCAGTATTATAAATGGAACCAGTGGTTATTTCTTCAGCTTTATAAAAAAGGTTTAGCATATAGGAAAAATGCCCCGGTAAATTGGTGCCCGAAAGACCAAACCGTTTTGGCAAATGAACAAGTTCAATCCGACGGTACTTGCGAAAGATGCGGCACCTTAGTTATCCAAAAGAACCTAACACAGTGGTTCTTCAAAATAACTGACTACGCAGAAGAACTCCTCAAAGGATTAAATGAAATCAATTGGCCTGATAAAACAAAGTCAATGCAGAGAAATTGGATCGGGAAAAGCACTGGTACTGAAGTAAAATTCAAGGTCGAGAACAGCGATGAAATTATTACCGTTTTCACAACGAGACCCGATACGCTTTTCGGCGTTACTTATGTTGTAATTGCCCCCGAACATCCTTTGGTAGACAAACTGACTACACCTGAATTCAAAGAGAAAGTTGCTGCATACAAGGATTCAATTAAGTCCTTAACTGAAATCGAAAGAACTTCAACAGTAAAAGAAAAAACCGGCGTACCAATCGGAGCCTACGCAATCAATCCGGTTAACAGCGAGAAAGTTCCGATCTGGATAGCGGATTATGCTTTGTTGACATACGGAACCGGTTGCGTAATGGCTGTCCCTGCACATGACGAAAGAGATTTTGCATTCGCCAATAAATTTAATTTGCCAATTACTAAAGTAATTTTAGAAGCTGGTACTAAACCCGGAGATGAATTAAACTCGGCCTACACTGATAGCGGTGAGATGATAAATTCCGGCAGCTTCAACGGATTAAATTCCGATGAAGGGATAGAAAAAATCAGCGATTACCTTGAACAAAAAGATCTTGGTAGAAGAAAAACTAATTTCCGTTTAAGAGATTGGTTAATTTCGCGCCAAAGATATTGGGGAACCCCTATACCGATTATACATTGCCCTAAATGCGGTGAAGTGCCGCTCGATGAAAAAGATTTGCCCTTAGAACTTCCTTACGATGTTGAGTTTAATCCATCAGGTGAATCACCCCTTGCATCAAATAAAAATTTTATAAATGTTATATGCCCGAAATGCGGCGTTGATGCAAAACGTGATCCCGATACAATGGATACATTCGTGGATTCATCCTGGTATTATTTCAGATATTTGAATCCTAATTTTTCAGGTAAGATTTTTGACCAACAACTTACAGATAAATGGACACCGGTTGACATGTACGTCGGCGGAGCCGAACACGCGACGATGCATCTTCTTTATGCAAGATTCATTCATAAATTTTTAAGAGACCTCGGTTATACAAATTCTGATGAGCCGTTTACAAACTTGATCCATCAGGGAACAATAACTAACCAGGGCACGAAAATGTCGAAGTCCAAGGGCAACGTTGTTAATCCGGATAAATTTACAATAGAGTACGGCTCCGATGTATTCCGGCTTTACTTAATGTTCATGGGTCCTTATGAATTGGGCGGCGATTGGAGCGACAAAGGAATAACTGGATCTGATAGATTTGTTCAAAGGACATACGAGCTATTCAATCGCTTTCCTATAATTCTAGACAGAGTTTCCCCAAAATCTAAATTTGAAATTGCCGGATTGAACGGAGAAGAAAAATCTGTCTACAGAAAAGTAAACCAAACATTAAAGAAATATGACGAAGAAATAAATAACTTTAGATTTAATACCGCCATCGCAGCAATGATGGAACTCCTGAATGAACTTGCAAAGAACCTTGAAAAATGTTCGCTCAAAATTCAAGCTTATACATTAGAGCGGTTCGGCGTGATGCTTGCGCCGGTTGCACCGCATCTAGCAGAAGAATGCTTAGAGATTATTGGTCGAAAGAATTCTGTCTTCAAAAATACTGTTTGGTTTGAAGCCGATACCGAAGCTTTAATTGAAGATATTGCTAACATCGCCATACAAATAAATGGAAAACTTAGGGCAACTATACAACTGCCGGTTAACAGCGAACAAAGTTATGTTAAAGATATTGTTTTCAAAGATGAAAAAGTAATCAAGTACGTCGATGGTAAACAGGTCGTTAAGGAAATTTTTGTGAAGAATAAAATTTACAACATAGTTGTTAGGTAAAAGGAATGGGACGCAGATTTTTTATGATCAATTATGATCGGTTATGATTATGAATGAGAATTTTAAATATTCGGCTGTTACTGAGCGAATTATAAAGGGATTTTTTAATGTTTATAATAAATTAGGAAGTGGCTTTTTAGAAAAGGTTTATGAAAATGCTTTGATGATTGAACTTGGAAGACTTGGATTAAATTGCCAGAGACAAAGAAAGATTGATGTATATTATGATGAGTTTTTAGTCGGAGAATATTATGCAGATATATTGGTTAATGAAGTGGTCATAGTCGAGCTTAAAGCCGCTGAAAATTTAATTGCAGAGCATGAAGCTCAATTAGTAAATTATTTAAGAGGAACTGATCTTGAAGTTGGTATCCTACTCAATTTTGGTAAACAGCCGCAATTCAAAAGAAAAGTATTAACAAACGAATTCAAAAAAAATCAAACGCATCAATTCGATCTTAAAAAATCTTAACGGGATCATAAAGAATCTGCGTCCCATAAAACCCTGAGGTACAAATGTTAGACCTAAAATATATTCGTGAAAACCCTGAACTTGTTCGTCAAGGATTATTAAATAAAAATGCTAAAGATATAATTGACGAGGTTCTATCGTTAGATGAAGAACGCCGCACGCTGATCATGAAAACGGATGAGTTAAAATCGAAACGAAATCAAGCATCTGCACAAATTCCTATTATGAAAAAGGGTGGAGAAGATACGGCTCCCGTTCTTGCCGAGATGAAATTAGTCTCCGATCAAATTACGCTTCTTGATGAACAGTTGCGGGAAGTTGGAAATAAATTAGAGGACATACTTCGTCACACTCCAAACATAGCTCATAGCTCTGTGCCCGTCGGAAAAACAGCAGAAGAAAATGTCGAGACAAAGCAATGGCTTCCGTCAGAATTTTCATTTAAGAATGACTTTAAAGTTTTAGATCACATTGAACTTGGGAAAAAATTAAGAATTTTGGACTTTGAAAGAGGCACTAAAATTTCCGGTTCAGGATTTCCGCTTTATACCGGCAAAGGCGCTACATTAGAACGAGCCTTACTAAATTTTATGCTCGATTATCATTTGAAGCATCATGGTTATACTGAAGTTCTGCCACCGATTTTAGTTAACCGCGAATCAATGGAAGGAACAGGGCAAATTCCTAAGATGGAAGAAGATATGTACTTTATCGAAAAGGATGGTTTGTATCCGATCCCAACCGCGGAAGTGCCGATTACAAATATTCATCGAGGAGAAATTCTGACTGAAAAGGATTTACCGATAAAATACGTCGGTTATTCCCCGTGCTTCAGAAGAGAAGCCGGTTCCTATGGAAAAGAATCAAAAGGATTTTTGCGTGTTCATCAATTTAACAAAGTTGAAATGGTTAAGTTTGTTAAACCGGAAACTTCTTACGACGAACTTGAAAAATTAGTTGTAGATGCGGAAGATATACTGCAGGAGCTGAAAATCCCTTATAGAATTTTATTGCTTTGTACAGGCGATTTAAGTTTCTCTGCGGCAAAATGCTATGACATCGAAACATGGTCACCGGCAGAAAACCGTTGGTTAGAGGCTTCTTCGTGCAGTAACTTTGAGAATTTCCAGGCGCGAAGGGCGAATATTCGTTATAGAAATGAGACTACAAAAAAACCAGAGTTCATTCATACTTTGAACGGATCCGGTTTGGCAACCAGCAGACTGATGGTTTCTATTTTAGAAAATTATCAGACACCGGAAGGAAAAATTATTGTTCCGAAAGTTCTGCAAAAATATACCGGCTTTGAAATCATCGAATAAGAAAACATTGCACGCTTCATTTTGATTCCTTATTTTTGAATTATCCTGTGTGCAGACAGGATTTTCTTGAACAATAGAAAAAATCTATGAAAAACCTATTTACACTTAAAAAATATTTTATAAGATATAAAAAGAAATTAATTCTCGGTGCTCTGTTTGTAATTTTATCAAACGCAGGTATGATTTATATTCCATTAATCATTAAAGATGCTATCAACGCCTTAACCGTAAAAGTATCCATCCCGCAATTAATTCATTTTTCTATTTTAATTGTTCTGGCTTCTTTATTTGCGGGTTTCTTTAGATACTTAATTAGGCAAATGATAATCGTTGTCTCAAGAGAAATTGAATATGATTTGAGAGAAGATTTTTGGGCTCATATTCAAAAGCTGCCGCTTAGATATTTTCAGAATAATTCTACCGGTAACGTTATGGCGCACGCTACAAACGATATCAACGCTGTAAGGTCATTTCTAGGCCCTGCCGTTATGTATTCGACAGATACGGCAATTCGATTGGTAATTGTTATATCTGTAATGATTTCACTTAATCCAAGCTTAACTTTTTATTCTCTTCTTCCATTGCCATTGCTTTCTATACTCGTTTATAAAATTGGAAAACTTATTCACGAGAAATTTACTTTGATACAGGAAAAATTTTCTGAATTGACAACAAAGGCACAGGAAAATTTTGCAGGTATTCGTGTAATTAAATCCTATGTACGCGAAGAAAACGAAATTAAACAATTTCAAAAACTCAGCAAAGATTTCTTGAACAGAAATATGGATATGATTAAAATTCAGGCGTACCTTCAGCCGGTACTCTTTTTAATAACCGGACTTTCGGTAATTATCGTAATTTGGCTTGGAGGTATAAAAATAATTCACGGAAGTTTAAACCTCGGTGATTTAACTGCTTTCATTGCTTATTTAGGGATTTTAACCTGGCCAATGATCGCCTTCGGATGGGTTATAAACATGGTCCAGCAAGCTGAAGCGAGTATGAAGCGTCTAAATAAAATTTTTGACGAGCCCTATGAAATTGAAGACAACGATAGTACCAATTATTCAATTAAAGATTTAAGTGGTAAGATTGAATTTAAAAACGTTTCGTTCAAATACAGTGAGAACCTTCCCAACGTGTTAAATAAGATTAGCCTTACAATCCCTGCCGGATCGACCCTTGCGATAATGGGTTATACCGGCGAAGGGAAAACCTCGCTTATCAATTTAATCCCGCGTCTTTATGATTGTACCGAAGGGGAAGTTTTAATCGATGGAGGAAATGTTAAATCGATTCCGCTTCAACTATTAAGGACTAAGATTGGAGTAGTTCAACAGGAATCATTTTTATTTTCAGATACAATCGCCAACAATATAACTTACGGATTAAGAGAATCCGGCAGAGAGAAAGTTTTGGAATCTTCTAAGATAGCTCACTTTGATAAAGATGTCGATACTTTTCCGCAAGGTTACGAGACGATTATGGGAGAAAGAGGAATCACCTTATCTGGAGGACAAAAGCAGAGAGCCAGTCTCGCCCGGGCAGTAGCCATTGATCCAAAGATTCTGATTCTTGATGATTCTTTCTCGGCGGTTGATACAAATACCGAAGAAGAGATTTTAAAAAGCCTAAAAGAATTTATGAAAGACAGAACGAGCATAATTATTAGCCATAGAATTTCTACCGTTAAAGATGCAAATAAAATTATTGTACTTTCCAACGGAACTATTTCAGAAGAAGGAACGCATGATGAGCTAATTTCCCGCGGTGGAATTTATGCAGACCTTCATTATAAGCAGCTTCTCGAAAAAGAATTAGAAGAATTAAATTAAGGAACAGAATGCCAAAAACATCTATTAAAAACATAAAATCATTTTTAACCGGCAAAAATTATCATAAGGTTATTTAGTTTATGGCTACTGACAATATCGAAGATGAAATTCTTGGTAAAGCGTATGACGCAAAACTTATGCGAAGGCTACTTGGTTATATTAAACCATATAGGAAATATGTCATCTCAGCAATTTTATTAAACGTAGTTGTTGCTGCTCTTGGTCCACTTCGCCCATATTTAACAAAGATAGCAATAGATAAATATATTGCACACTCCAACTACCACGGACTTTTGCTAATCAGCTTAATGCTGTTCGGCTCTCTTATATTACAAGCATTTATTCAATATTTTTTAACTTACTACACACAATATCTCGGACAAAAAACAATTTTAGATCTGCGCACGCAAATTTTTACTCATACACAAAAATTAGCTTTAAGATTTTTTGATAAGACTCCCATCGGAAGGATTGTTACGAGGGTAACTAACGATATTGAGTCCTTGAACGATCTTTTTTCCTCTGGTATCGTTATGGTTTTTAGTGATGTATTTATCGTAATCTGGATTCTTGTCTTTATGTTTTTTATGGATATAAAACTATCGCTTGTTACATTATCTGTGTTGCCGGTTTTAGTATACGTAACATTTCTTTTTAGAAGAAAGGTAAGAAGTTCCTACCGTAACGTTCGGCTTCACCTTGCAAGATTAAATTCTTATATGCAAGAGCATATCACCGGGATGAATGTCGTTCAAATCTTTCATAAAGAAAAAGATGAGATGGATAAATTTCTCGATATAAACAAAGAATACCGTGAAGCAAACATTAAATCGAATCTATATTATTCAATATTTTACCCCAGCGTGGAGTTGTTAAGCTCTACCGCTACCGCACTTATTATTTGGTATGGCGGCGGAGAGATTGTAAGAAGCAGTCTTTCTCTCGGTGTTCTTGTTGCCTTTGTTCAATACACTGAAATGTTTTTTAGACCGATTAGAGACCTTTCGGAAAAGTATAATATTCTTCAAACAGCAATGGCTTCGTCGGAAAGAATTTTTAAGCTTCTTGACAATAAAACTTTTGTACAAAACCCCGAACAACCGCAGGAATTAAAAGATGTAAAAGGTGGAATTGAATTTAGAAATGTCTGGTTCGCTTATAATAAAGACGAATATATTCTGAGAGATATCTCTTTTAAAATTAATCCGGGTGAAACAGTTGCAATTGTTGGGCATACCGGAGCAGGTAAAACAAGCTTGATAAATATTCTTACAAGGTTTTATGATATTCAGAAAGGCAATATTTTCGTAGATGGTATTGATATAAAAACTTTAGACAAAAAGGAATTAAGGAAATATATTTCAATTGTTCTGCAGGATGTATATCTTTTCTCGGGCACGATAAAATCAAACATCAGCATGAACAATGATGAAATACAAGATGAAAAAATTCAAGAAGCTGCAAAACTTGTAGGAGCAGATAGGTTTATAGACCAGCTCCCGAACAAATACGATGAAATTGTAAAGGAACGCGGCTCAACATTAAGCGTGGGGCAAAAACAATTAATCTCCTTTGCTCGTGCACTTGCTTTTGAACCTCACATTCTTATACTTGATGAAGCAACTTCAAGTGTTGATACGGAAACAGAAATTATCATTCAAAAAGCGATTGAAAAACTTCTTGTCGGCAGAACCGCGATTGTTATTGCGCACCGGCTTTCAACGATTCAAAGCGCGGATAAAATAATTGTAATACACAAAGGCGAAATTAGAGAAACTGGAAATCACCAGCAGCTTCTTGCAAAAAAAGGAATTTATTACAAACTGTATCAGCTACAATATAAAGACCAGGAAATTTCTAAAGCGGTTTAAGTTATTTTATCTGAAAATCTATTGCCATTTTTACTCTAAATTTAAATCCACCCCTCTTTTTTGTACCAATCGCAGGTTCTTCTAATGCCTTCTTCGATTGAAATTTTTTGATGATAACCTAATTCATTAACTGCTTTGCCGGTATTGCAGATCCAATATGCTTGGGTTATGTCCTTAGCCTTTTCAATATTTAATGTCGCGGGCTTGCTGCTGAACATTGCAAAGAATTGAGCAATGGCTGCAATAAAATAAACCACAGAGTGAGGAATTTTTACTTTTAAGGGTGTCTTGGAAAGAACTTTTGAGGTTACTTCTCCGATCTCTTGCCACGAATAGTATTTTTCGGAACTAATAAAATAAATTTGTCCGGCAGATTTTTCGGACACAGCCGCGAGATAAAATCCTTCAACAAGATCAAGGACGTGAATTAAGCTAATCAATTTTTTCCCGAAACCTATCGTCGTCATTAAACCGCTGTTAAATGTTTTGAAGAAAATTAATATTTCAGTGTCACGTTCACCATATACTGCCGGAGCTCTGCATATAGTAACCGGAAGTTGAGTCATATACTCTTTTGCTAATTCTTCCTCTGCTAATTTACTTCTTCCGTATGTCGTTATTGGCAGACAAATTTTATTTTCATCTACTGGATTCCCATCCAACGAAGGTCCCGATACTGTTTGGCTGCTAACAACTAAGAATTTTTTTATCATATTTTTAAATTCAACAGCAACCTCTAAAAGACTCCTTGTAGTTTCGACATTACCTAAGAAATATCCTTCTGGAGTTTTTGATTTCACAACTCCCGCAACGTGAAAGACATAATCAACGCCGTCAAATGCTTCTCTTAGACCTTCTTTGTCCTTCAATCCGCAATCAAATAATTCTACCGGCTTGCCTTTCAGCCATTTTAAGCTGCTGGTCTTTCTAATAATACATCTAACTTTAAAGCCTTTGTTTAGAAGATAATCAACTAAATGACTTCCGACGAAACCTGAAGCGCCTGTAACTAAAGCTGTCAATTTGTTTTCCATATAATACTTTATTTGATTTTAAGGGTATTTAATTTTACATTTTATCGCTAAATTTAAGAAAATTATTCTTTATTTTTACTAAAAATGGAAAAGTATTTTAATCTTTCAAGGAGGAGTATTGGATTTATTTAGAAAGTGTTATGATTTTACGCGGGCAGATGAAATAAAAGCATTAGGGTTATACCCATATTTCAGACCAATCGAAGCAAATGAGGGTCCTGTTGTACAGATTGAAGGCAGAAAAGTAATAATGGCAGGCTCTAATAATTATTTAGGGCTTACTTCTCACCCAAAAGTAAAAGAAGCAGCAATAAAAGCTGTGGAAAATATGGAACTGGTTGTTCTGGTTCACGCTATCTTACCGGAACCCTCGATCTTCACATAGAATTAGAAGAAAAATTAGCAAAGTTTTTTAAGAGTGAGGCTGTATTGCTTTTTAGCACAGGCTATCAAACTGCGCAGGGAATTATCCCCACCCTAGTTCAACGAGGTGATTATGTTGTTTCTGATAAGGATAACCATGCTTGCATTATAGCTGGTAATTTGATGGCAAAGGGTGCAACTGCGGAATTTGTCCGTTACAAACATAACGATATGGAAGACCTCGAAAGAGTTATTAAAAAACTTCCCGCAGATGCCGGGAAATTGGTTGTAAGCGATGGAGTTTTTAGCACCGGAGGAGAAATAGTTGATTTACCTCATCTTAATTCAATTGCAAAAAAATATGGCGCAAGAATTTTGATAGACGATGCACATGCTGTAGGTGTTATTGGTAAAGGCGGGCGAGGCACCGCAAGCGAATACAACCTTGAAACCGAAATTGATATGACGATGGGAACATTTAGTAAAACTTTTGCATCCTTGGGCGGATTTGTAGCCGGAGAAGCAAAAGTAATCAATTATATCAAGCATCATTCTCCCGCATTAATCTTTAGCGCATCTCCTACTCCCTCTTCAGTTGCAGCAGCACTTGCCGCTTTGGAAATACTTGAAGCTGAACCTGAAAGGGTTGTAAAGTTAATCCGCAACGCAAATAAAATGAGAATAGGATTAAAAGAAGCCGGTTTTACTGTGCTAGAAGGAAGAACGGCGATCGTTCCGGTTATCGTAGGTAACGATGATATAGCATTTAAAATGTGGAAGATGTTATACGATGCCGGGGTTTTTGTTAATGTGTTCATTTCTCCCGGAGTTCCACAGGGAAGGCAGATGATGCGCACTAGTTATATGGCAACTCACGAGGATTCTCATCTGGATGCAATTTTAGAAATATTCACGGACACCGGTAAAAAGCTCGGGTTAATTTGATGTTAAGCATTGGTTAACAAAAAAAGCATATCTATCTTGGGTATGCTTTTTCTTTTTTAAAATATATAAGGGTCAATTAAAATGATTTCAATAAATATTTCAGTTGTGAAAACACAGCAAGACTTAATGCACTTTATAAAATTTCAATGGAAAATATATAAAGGTGATGTTAATTGGGTACCGCCTTTAATTATGGATAGAAAGAAAATTTTAAGTAAGGAAAAAAATCCCTTTTTCAAACATGCAGAGGCGGAATATTTTCTTGCTGAAAGAGACGGTGAATTGGTAGGTAGAATCGCAGCTATTAAAAATGATTTGCACAATAAATATCATAATGATAAGGTCGGATTTTTTGGTTTCTTTGAATGTATCAACGATCAGGAAGTCGCAAATAAATTATTTGACGCTGCCAAAGAATGGTTAAAAAGCAAGGGGCTTGATTCAATGCGGGGACCTGCTAATCCTTCTAGTAATGACGAATATGCAATGTTGTTAGAGGGCTTTGATGATCCGCCAAGAATACTAATGACTTACAATCCAAAATATTATTTGAATCTTTGCGACAATTATGGCCTTGTCAAAGCGAAAGATTTATACGCTTACAAACTTGAAAACAAAAAAGTAGTTGGCTCGGATAAAATTAAGCGTGTTGCAGAGATTGCTCAAAAAAGATCCGGAATAAAAATTACTCAACTTAATATGAAAGATTTTAAGAACGAAGTTGAGAAAGTAAAAATTGTATATAATAAAGCCTGGGCGCCAAACTGGGGCTTTGTACCAATGACCGATGACGAGCTTGATGCAATGGCAAAGGACTTAAAACCCCTTGTTGAGCCTTCTCTTGTATTGTTCGGAGAAATTGACGATAAATTAGTAGGATTCGCGTTAGTGCTTCCTGACTACAATTATATATTCAAGCAGATTAACGGAAAGCTTTTCCCCTTTGGAATTATCAAACTATTTACCGAAAAGAAAAAAATTAAATGGAGCAGAGTTATCACTCTTGGGTTGATTCCCGAATATCAAAAGAAGGGACTGGATGCCGTATTTTATTGGGAAATAGTAAACCGGGCACATAACATCGGAATTGATTTAGGCGAAGCAAGCTGGATACTTGAAGATAACGAAATGATGACTCGAGGGGCAAAGGCAATGAACGGAGATCTTTATAAGAAGTACCGGATTTACGAAAAAAAAATATAATCTTTTGAAAAAAGCCTCGAATGAGGCTTTTTTTATGATTAGAATTTTAACAAAATATTTTATCATAAGCACTGAAGAACAATACGCTAAAAGCCATAATTAGGAAATTAAGGTGCTAGATTAAGCGCTGCATCATATTTTGCCGTATGAGACGGATCTATGCGTTTTAGGATTGTATAAATATTACTGTCCGGGTAACCTTTAAGATAATCAACAATCTCACCACTGCGGGCGTCAAAAAAAGTTTTAATAAGGATGCTTAGAAAATCAATTTTATCCCGCATAGAGTATATCGTGTTAATCAGATAAACAATTTTTTGCTGTCCGACCTTAGGATTAATAGGAAAGATATCGATGCCATAATAGTATTGATAGAATGCCTGCCGGAAGGGTCTGTATTTGTCATTTAATAGATCCTCCACTAAAGCTTGTCTGCTATAGGAGCCACTGGTTCTTACCCAACCCTTAGTTGAAGAGGATGTTGTAGCAAGGTTAACAATATTTATAGCTTTATTAAAAAATGGTGTACCGCCGAATTCATAGTCTGACTCAATATCAAAGCCGATTATCATATATGCATAATAATCAAGAAAGCTTGTTAGAGGATTGAAAGAATTCTGACTTAAGAATAAACCTTGACCTTTTTGGTAACTAAAAACCCACATCGGGTCGTTTATGCTTAACATCAAAGTGTTTTTCTCTGACCTGTATACCGGGCGCTGGCTTGATACTATTACTTGAGCGGAATAATTGAAATCTGTCGTACCTGTCAAAAATAAAATAGTAAGGGAACAATTTATTTTTTCACCCTGCCAATCTTGGGAGGTAAACCGGGTTTTATTTAAGTAATCAGATATTGTATTTCCGAAATCAGATAGCAAATCACGGCTTGCATTGGTAAGGTTATCCATGTTAACAGTTACTTTACAATTTAGTTCTTGCGAGTAAGAAACCGCCGTTAAAATTAAAAAGATGACAATTATTTTTTTCATTATATTCTCTTAATGTCAAAATTAATATTGATTTAATATATGAATTTAGGTATAATTTAACAACAAATTTTGGGGTACCTGGAAATTGCGTAGTATATTAATAATTTCAATAACATTTTTATTTAATTGCATTTACTTCCCTCAAATAAATCCGGGGGCAAAACAAGTTTCTCTTTCAAATTCAGACGCTGCAACAAACGGCGATGTATTTGCTTTGTTTAATAATCCGGCAGGCTTATCGCAATGTATGCAGCGTGAAGCAGGAGTTTATTACTCCCCTGCTCCATTCGGGTTATTCGAAATGGCAAACGGTTTTGTTGCTTATAACGAGCCTCTTTCCATTGGATCAATTGCTGTTGGAGGTGTGACTTACGGCTTTGAACTCTATAGGGAAAACAAATTTTCCATAGGTTATTCTTACAACTATCAAAATAAATTCTTCGTCGGTACAGCAATAAATCTTCAAACCGTATCAATAAAAAATTATGGCTCCGCTTCAGCTTTTTATTTAAATATTGGGGGAATTGCTTACCTAAATAATATTTTACGCTGGGGATTTTTTCTCCAGAATGTTAATCGCGCTTCATTTACAAGTGAACAGAATCAAATACCTGTAATATTTAATACCGGCTTTAGTTTTGACGTTACTAATAAATTGACATTTCATATGGCGATGGAGAAAGATTTAATCCAAAATGCCTCAGTCCTATTCGGAGTTGAATACAATTTGATAAAATATTTTTCAGTCCGCACAGGCTTTTCAAATGAACCTTCTAAATTTTCAGCCGGGATTGGTGTAAATTATTCTCTCGTCAGATTTGATTATGCAGTCTTTACTCATCAAGAATTGGGGATGACTCATCAGATCGGTTTAATTTTAAGCTTTGATAAAAATAATCAAAATTCAACAAACGACTAATTTTCAAAATATTATTTGCTCATGCGGTTTAGAAAACTTAAAGCAATATTATTAATAATTTTTTCATTTTCCTTTAATATTAATGGACAAATTGATTCTGCCGATTATAATTTTGAAGACGTTATTGACGACTATGTGAAGGGAACTAGCGAACAGAGTGATCCTACTCCCTCGATTGATTTTTTTGAAAACTTAATTAACAATCCCATCAACCTTAATACAGCCGGAATTTCCGACCTTCAATCTATTCCTTATATGGACTTGTCGACAGCAGAAACTATTATTAAGCAACGCGAAACATACGGGCTATTTTTTTCAAAAACCGAACTTTACTTTATTAAGGGTATTCCTTCCGATTTAATAGACAAAATTTTGCCCTTCATCAAAGTTGAGATTAAGAATAAAGCAAGTAAAAAAACTAATACTCAAGGAAATATTTCTCTTTCGAAAACGGGGATTATGAAAGTAAATCTTAAAAGCAGAATAGTGGAAGACTTGCAGCCAAGAAAAGGATTCATAGAAAATAAATTTGCAGGCTCCCCCTACCATATCTATAACAAACTGAAGCTATCTTACGGAAGTCATTACCAGGCCGGGATGCTTGTGGAAAAGGATGCGGGGGAAACTTCATTAACTGATTTTTCTTCTTTCTATTTTGAAATTAAAAATTTTAATACTCTTGATTATTTTATTATTGGCGATTACCAAATTCAATTTGGTCATGGGCTTGCAATTTGCAGCGGTTACGGCTTATCAAAAGGCACGGAAGCTATTCTCCCGGGAGCAAAGAAAAATTACTCGTCCGTTCCATATGCAGGCTCAAATGAAAATAATTTTTTCCGCGGTTTAACGGGGAGTATCTCTATCAAAGGATTTAATTTTACCGGATTTATTTCTAAAAATAGCTTCGATGCAAAAGTAGATTCATTTAATAATTCCATACTTTCTATTCCGTTGGACGGTTTACATAGAACTATAGATGAATTAAACTCGGTCGACAAATCCTCTGAAACTCTTTTAGGTTTTAGTGCAAGCTATAGCTATAAAAATTTATTAACCGGAGGGATTTTATATTATCATTCAAATTTCGCCTATCCGTTTACGCCGTCATCGATTTATAAAAAGAGAGGAAGCAATTTTAATTATTATTCGATTTTTTATGACCTTTATTTTGAAAGCATCTCTCTTTCCGGAGAATCAGCATTTGATTCTAAATCAATTTCCTCTTTTGTAACAATACAAATAGCAGCAAGCAGAGATTTTATTTTTATTTCTTCATTAAGAAATTATCCTTACAATTACATCAATTTGCATGGGGCGGGGTTTGGTGAGAGAGCAGGTTCTACAAATAATGAGTTTGGTTTCTATACAGGCTTGAAATGGCGAACTCCAGTTGGTACAATAAATTTTTATTACGATCAATTTAGGTTTCCTTATGCAACATACGATAACCCATTACCATCAAGCGGAAATGAATTTTTATTTGATTTTGCTTCAAGATTATCCAAACAAATTGATCTTCGATTTAGGATTCGCCGGGAGAAAAAGGATATTCCTCAAGATATTCTTAACCAGAAATATTCTGTAACCGGATTAAAATATTTATCAAAATTTGAGCTTGTCTACCAGGTCTCAAATCAAATAAAATTAAGGGGAGTTTTTAGTTATAATAATTTTAATCTGCCAAAAGTTAATCACCAGGAAGACGGATTTCTGGTTAGTCAAGAAATGAATTATTCTCCGTTTAGACGGCTAAATTTAATTACGCGTTTATCGTTCTTCAATGCTTCATCGATAAATGCTGCTGTATATGAATATGAAAATAATATGGCAGGTTTTCTTTCTAGCAACATTTACACAGGCGAAGGCTCCAGGTGGTATCTTATATGCAGATATGAAATTTATAATTACTTAAATCTTTCGATAAAATATTCGGAAACATTTAAGCCAAACGTAAAAAACCTTAACAGCGGTTATTCGATGATAGACGGAAATCTGGACAATAGATTTGGATTGCAGGTTGAATTTAAACTTTAAGTATTAAAATCTACTTTGCTCCAAGTACAAAATAGGTATTTATTTCACCGTTACCGATAACATCAATCTTTTCTTTAAATTTAAAATTGAAAGATTCTTTAACTAGATTAAATGTTGCTTCGGTGACTGTAAGCATCCCCGGCAGGCTATAACGCTCCATTAAGTTTGCGATGTTTACCGTGTTTCCCCAAACATCGTAGGTAAATTTTTTCAATCCAACGACTCCTGCTACAACATTTCCGGAATGGGCACCGGCTCGCATTATCCATTTATATTCAGAAATTTTATTTCGTTCGTTTAGATAACCTTGCATTTCAAGGGCGGCACAAATTATATTTTTCGCATGATCTACATTTTCATTTGGCAAACCGCAGGCAACCATATATGAATCGCCCATAGTTTTTAACTTTTCAAGACGGTAGCTTTCCAAAATCGTATCAAAACTTTTGAAAATATCATTAAGTTCGTTAACCAGAATCTGCGGCGGCATTTTAGAAACCATTGAAGTAAAGCCCTGGAAATCTGTAAAGAGAAGAGTAACATTTGAAAACTCACGAGGTATTATAAAGCCATTTTCCTTTAATTCCTTGACAATTTCGGCAGGAAATATATTGTGAAGAAGTTCATTTGATTTATTCCTTTCTTCTTCTAATTCAAGCGTACGCTCTTTAAGTTGACGGCTTATTTTATGTTTATACAAAGCTATTTCGATTGCTGAATGCAGAGTTCGCTCGTCAAACGGCTTTAACACATATCCAAATGGCTCTGTAATTTTTGCGCGATGAAGAGTTTCATCATCCGCAAGGGCGGTTAAGTAAACAACTGGAATATCAAGGTTTTTCATAATTATTTCTGCCGCTTCTATTCCGGTCATATCGCCGTGAAGAATAATGTCCATAAGGACCAAATCAGGTTTTAGTTCTTCGGACTTTTTAATTATATCAATCCCGCTTCTTGACGAACCAAGAACAATGTAACCCAATTTTTGAAGAGTTCTACTAATATCAATTGAAATTATATTTTCGTCCTCGGCAATAAGAATTTTTGCATCTGTAACCATTGAATCCTCTTTACTCAAAATATTTTACTTCAAATACCTTCCCAAATTTATACATTTTAGGTACAATTTACTTTGCAGATATAAAAATATTCTGTTATAATCTACTTAATTTTTGAAAAATTATGGAATTATTATGTTCCCATATAAGTGCGGGTTATTGTCATTTTCAATTCTAAATATTTATATTTACAACTATTATAATATTTGCGAGTATTAAAAGTCATCACTCAAGAATTTTTAGGAATCAAATGCAAAATTCTAAGACCGAACTTCTTAACAAAATTAGCAACCTGCTAAATCTTGCTGCCACGTCTTCGCCTGATTTGCCAAATGAGATATGCAGATTTTTAGTAGATGAGTATGAATTACAAGCTGTTGCTTTATTTAAATTAGATGAACAAAATAAGCTTACTCTAAAGGGTAAATCAAATGATGTAAAAAAATCATATCCTTTAAATTCTGTTTACGAGTGTAAGTCATGCAATCTTCTCAAGGAACAGAATAAAAACATTTCGTTAAATACTCAGAATAATTGTGAAATCCAGGTATCGGAATATGTCATTTACGAATCTTGCTTGATCATAAAATCTTCTGTTAAGAATGTAGCTTTGTTAAAACTAGCTAAAAAAACAGCCTTTACCCCCGCGGATAAAGAAAATTTTGAGGCAGTTGCTAATGCTCTTTCAAGTATTATTAATCTTTGGTCTGATAATGATAAGTCCGCTACTGTTTCAACTGCCGAACTTATTTCTGAAATTGCCCAGGAGCTTAGAACCCCAACCAACAGCATCATGGGATTTGCTTCGCTTTTATATGAAGATAAATTAACTCCGACTCAAACCGAATATGTATCCACTCTAAAAGAAAGCGCCTTCAACCTTCTTGCCGTCATAAATGATTTAATAGACCTCGCAAAAGTTGATACCGGCACATGCAAACTTGCTTTGTCTAACACCAACATTAAAGTTTTTGTTGATGAAGTCATTAAAATATTCAACGAGAAAATCAATAAAAATAAAATTGAGTTTATTGTAAACATAGATAAAACCTTGCCGGAGACGATGAGACTCGACGTGCAAAAACTTCGGTTTATTTTTTCAAATATTATAACTTATGCCTTGAGATTAACAGAGAAAGGAAAGATATCTATTTCAGTTTCTGCTGGAAACCTAAATAAAGTAAACTTTAAAATCAGCGATACAAGCTCGGGCATTTCAGCTAATAAACTGAAAGACATTTTTAAACCTTTTTCGCTTTTCGAACTTGGAAATCCTAAGATAGGCAACACGACAGGATTAAGCCTCTTGCTTGCAAAAAGATATATTGAACTTTTAAATGGCGAGATAGAGGTAACAAGTTCCTTGGGAAAAGGAACTACATACAGCTTTAGCATCAACTCCGAAAATATTTCAACAATTGAAGCACAAATAAGTACTTTACCTAAACCCGGTAAGAAGAATAAAGTTTTGGTTGTGGAAGATGATTACGCCACCTCAAAGCTTTTAAGTAACTATTTAAATAAATGGGGATACGAACCAACAATCGTTAACTCAGCGGAGCAAGCTCTAAAAATAATTGACAAAGAAATTTTCCTTGCCGTACTAATGGATATTATTTTACCGGATGCTAACGGTTTTGAATTGCTTAAAAGAATCCGGGAACATAAGAACGCAAAAAATACTCCGGTTATAGTGTGCTCGGTTGAAGCTGAACAGCAGAAGGCTTTTTTGATGGGAGCCGTCGAATATTTTGTAAAGCCGATTCAATATAAGTTTCTCATCGAAGTTTTAACAAGTTACAGACTTAAAAAAGATTCCAATATTTTAATTGTTGATGATGATGTCCCAACTTTAAGTTTGATAAAAGAAGCTATTGAACAAGCCGGATTCAATGCAATTGCAGAGTCACATTCTTCCCGCGTGATGAATATGATTGAAGCAATAAACCTTGATCTTGCCATCATAGACCTTGATATGCCTGAAATTAACGGCTTCGACCTGATAAAGCAAATTAAATCCAAACCAAAATTTTCAAATCTGCCTATTGTAATTTATACTGGTAAAGAAAATTACCAGGAGGATATTAAAAAAATTGACGGAATGTTTTCCGATCTACTTAAGAAAAGCAGTACAAATATTGAGCAGCTTTCCGATACTATAAATCAGATGATTAACCGCTTTGATGAGCCACCTACACCTGAAGAAATTGCAAGCAAAAAGGATCCTATCAAAATTCTTTTAGTTGAAGATTACAAACATTCTCAGATTATTGTTACCAGACTTCTTAAGAAAAACAATTTTGAATCTATTGTAGTTGTAGAAAACGGTGCAGAAGCAGTTGAAGCTGTGCAAAAGCAAAAATTTAATCTGATACTTATGGATATGCAGATGCCGGTGATGAATGGTTTTGAAGCTACTGAAAAAATACGGCAGATGAAAGAATATAAAGAAATACCCATCATTGCTTTAACTGCTTTTGCTATGAAAGGTGACAGGGAAAAATGCTTAGAATCCGGCGCAACGGATTATATCCCTAAACCAATTGATAGCCAGGAATTTATAGAGAAAGTTAAATATTATACCCTTAACAAAGTTAATTCTGTTTAATTTTTTAATCTTATACTCAAGTTTTTACTAAAAAGATCACACCACATAAATTCCTTGATGTATTATTAATTTTTATCTCAATTCGAGTTTCTTATGATTAGCGAAAAACCAAGAGTCAGATTTGCCCCGAGTCCCACTGGCTATTTGCATGTAGGCGGACTTCGCACAGCATTGTATAACTATCTGTTTGCAAAACATAACGACGGAAAATTTGTTCTTAGAATTGAAGATACCGACCGGAACCGGTATGTTGAAGGAGCCGTTGAAAATTTGATTGAATCATTGAAATGGTGTGGACTTGAATACGACGAAGGACCAAATATCGGCGGTCAATTTGGTCCGTACATGCAATCTCAGAGGCTTGACCTTTACAAGAAATATGCAGCCGATCTTATTGCAAACGGCAAAGCATATTATTGCTTCTGTACACCCGAACGGCTTGAAAAACTGCGCGAAGAACAACAGCGTCAAAAACTTCCCCAGGCAAAATATGATAAGCATTGCCTTCATTTGAATAAAGAAGAAATCGAAGAAAATCTCTCAAAAGGTGTACCCCACGTGGTACGCTTAGATGTCGAAGCCAATAAAAAAATAATCTTTAATGATGTCGTACGAGGACAGGTAGAGTTCAATAGCAGTAATGTTGATGATCAGGTCCTGATTAAAAGCGATGGTTATCCTACATATCACCTTGCCAATGTGGTTGATGATCATTTAATGAAAATTACGCATGTTATTCGCGGTGAGGAATGGCTTTCATCTACGCCAAAACATGTATTACTATATGACTTCTTTGACTGGGAAAAACCCATATTTGCACATCTTCCGTTATTGCTTAATCCTGACCGTTCGAAACTAAGCAAACGTCAGGGCGATGTTGCAGTTGAAGATTACCGCATAAAAGGATTTTTGAAAGAAGCACTAATTAATTTTGTTGCTTTACTTGGATGGAACGCCGGAGACGATAAAGAATTTTATTACATGAATGAACTCATAGAAAATTTTTCACTCGAAAGGGTAAATAAATCAGGTGCTGTTTTTGATTTAGAAAAACTAAATTGGCTTAATGCAGAGCATCTCCGCAAAAAACCGAACACTGACATTTTGCAAATGATCAAAGAGGAAGGTAAAAAATTAAATATCGACTATCAGAATTTTAGTGACGATTATTTATTAAGAATTATTTCAGTAATGAAAGAACGGGTTTCTTTTGTAAATGAGTATTTCACTAAAAGTTTCTTTTTCTTTGAAGCTCCCCAAACTTATGAGCAAGCTGCGATAGAGAAAAACTGGAAATCAGAAACTCCTGAACAACTCAATAAATTACACAATGCTTTTGCCTCTCTTGCAAATCCGTTAAAGGAAGATTACGAAAATACTTTGGCGAAAGTTGCTGAGGAATTAAATATCGGCAAAGGGAAATTGATTCACCCATTGCGATTAGCTGTATCAGGCATGAGTGCAGGCCCCGGTGTATTTGATATCCTATTTATCCTTGGCAAAGACGAAACCATTAAGAGGATTAGAGCAGCAATCGATAAAATAGGAAAGTCTTAAACAGGATAAGTTCTGTGTCGCCACTCTGTGGCTCTTAGATATTTTTTGTTGATGATTATTGCTACTAATGAATCGCCCCGCCGGGTTTTTTTTATACAATAATAAATTATTGTGCAATGTTATAATCTCAATCAATTAGAAACATAAGTTTTATTCCGGTAATTGATATCCGCTAAGTTTTTTTTGGTGCGCTATAATTTCTGCTTCAACTAAAAAAATAACATCCTCGGAAATATTAGTAGCATGGTCTGCAAGGCGTTCAATCTGCCGGGAAAGCACTATTAAATGCGCACAGGCTTCGGTAATCTCAGGGTTGGATTGAATTTTTTCTACAAGCTGTTTAAATATTTTTTTATTATAATCATCAACAATATCGTCTTTTTTCCAGATTGTTTTTGCTAATTCGCTATCGCAGTTTATAAATGAAGTAATAGCATCCTTAACCATTTCACGAGTAATTTTAGCCATATCCGGAAGATCTGTTTGAACTATTATATCACGAAAGTTTTCAGTTTTTTTAACACGCTGAGCTATGTTAACCGCAATATCACCGCAGCGCTCAAGCTGGCTGTCAATTTTAATTGCCGTCAATATAAAACGAAGATCGGTAGCAACTGGTTGATATAGTGCAAGCAAGTTTTCACATTGAGCCATAATTAGATTATCGTAAGCATCTACTTCCCTATCTCTTTGTTTGATTTCCTTAAACAGTCTGACTCCGGAGTCTTCCATATCCTTAAAACTATTTTCAACTTGATCGTCGACAATCGACGCCATTTTGTTTATGGTAGTTTTTAGTTCTTCAAGCTCTTTTTCAAAATGTCTTTCCATCTTTTCCTGATATCCTTTAACTTAAAAATCTTATCCTTACACTTAAACTTGAACTTAAACTCGAAAGAATAGGTTCAATTGTAAGTTCACGAGTATTGTAAATATTTTAGCCAAACCTGCCTGTAATATAGTCTTCAGTTTGTTTTTTAGCCGGAGCGACGAACATTTTTTTGGTCTCTGAATATTCGATTAACTCGCCCATATAGAAAAATGTTGTAAAGTCACTCACCCGAGCCGCTTGCTGCATATTGTGAGTAACAATAACTATTGTATAATCTTTTTTCAATTCAAAAATAAGCTCTTCAATTTTTGTAGTAGAAAGAGGATCAAGCGCGCTTGCAGGCTCATCCATTAAAATTACTTCGGGATTTATTGCAATTGTTCGCGCAATACATAAGCGTTGCTGCTGCCCCCCGGAGATGTCTGCGCCCGATTTGTGCAATATATCTTTTACTTCATCCCAAAGAGCGGCCTGTATTAAGCTTTTTTCTACAATTTCAGCAAGTGCTTTTTTATTATGAAAACCGTTTAATTTTAATCCAGCTACAACATTATTGAAAATTGACATTGTAGGGAATGGATTTGGCTTTTGAAAAACCATACCGATTTTTCTTCTCAAATATACGGGATCTTGTTTCATAATATCCTCACCGTCAAATATAATACTGCCGGTCATTGTTCCCCCAACGACCTCATGCATTCGGTTTAGGCTTCGTAAAAAAGTTGATTTACCGCAGCCTGATGGGCCAATAATGGCAAGAACCCTTTTTTCTGGAATCGTCATAGAAATATTTTTAAGAACTTTCGTCTTCCCAAAATAAGCAGAAAGGTCTTTCACCGAAATCTTTATTGCATCATGCTTATGATGAGTAGCTTTTGACGTTATTTCGTTATTTGTCTGAGCGTTAAATACCATTTAATTTACGTTCTATATTTTGATCTAGTAATAATTCTGAAAATTAGACTTAAAAGAGAAATAAGGATAATTAACACAAGCGCTGCAGTCCATGCCTGATCATTCCAATCCTTAAAGGGTGAAGAAGCGTACTGATATATATAAACTGTAAGAGATGCTATCGGTTGGAAAATATTCGTTGACCAAAATCTATTTCCGAGCGAAGTAAACAAAAGAGGC
>JAKBMG010000132.1 GCA_021831685.1 Bacteroidota bacterium
ATTTCTCACCGGCTAAAGCCGGATTCGAAATGACACAAGTGGTCTTTCTTTTAATAAATAAAGGCAATGCCTTTTTCAATAACTCGAAATGACAGTAAAATTAGGAAGGATTTCTTCCATCTTCGGTGGAATCTATGGCAGATTGGTTGACATAACAACTTTTTCTATTTTACAAGATCTCTTAATTTTTCTTGACCGACTTTATCGAACCAGTGTTCAATCAATTTGAATGAAACTGAAATTGGAGGAGGAAATCTTAGAGTTTTTTCTGAAAGGCTTTTAATAATTTCTTGGCGAGTAAACCAGCGAATGTCTTCAAGTTCATTATCATGAGGAGAGATATTAAGATTTTCGGCAGATGCATGAAATCCAATCATCAAAGAGCCAGGGAAGGGCCAGGGCTGAGATGAATGATATGAAATTTTATTAACCATTATGCCTGTTTCTTCATATACTTCTCTTTTGACAGCAAGTTCAAGGCTTTCACCCTGTTCAACAAAACCGGCAATGTTTGAATATTGCCCTTTAGGCCATTGCTTTTGTCGAGCCAATAGGCAGCGATTACCTTTGCTAACTAAGACAATAATAGCAGGGTCTGTACGCGGGAAATATTCAGTCAAACAAGCTTGATTTGTACATACAATTTTATGACCGGAATCGGCGCTCCGGGTCTTACTGCCGCACACACCGCAATACTTATTCCGTGAGTGCCAATGTGTAAGAGCGCGGGCATAGGCCAATAGGGATGCATTTACCGGATTCATTAAAGACATAATTTTCCGGAACTCATCAAATCTTCCCCGCTTAAGCAATTCATCTTCCACTTCTTTACCGGCACTTTCAAAATTAACTGCAAAGTAAAACTTCTCTCCGATTTCGCCGAGAAAATATACCGAGTAGGCACCAATATTAAAATTAGCAACTTCTTCAAATGATAAGAAGACGGGGGTGGGTGTAAGGTCAAGTTTATGGGTGGAGGTTTCTTCAAATAAATTCTTTTGATTATGTACCGGGATAAATATTGATTCTGAACTTCTTAATTTATCTTCAATCCATTTTACGTCCGCCCTATATTCTGCGAGACGATTAAGTCCATCGGTCGAAAGAAAATTTATTAGAGATTGATTTTTTTTTGCCATTACTTTGCCTGAGAAATTGTTTCTACACTAATAACCTTTACCCCAAGAAATTTTCCGCTCCTATTAAAATCAAATGCAAATTTTGCATTTCCTAAAATTGCACATGCATGGCAGCCCTTCTGAAGCTGATAACTAAAAATAAACCTTTCCCCTCCTCCCGGTAAATTTAACATTACGGGATAATAAGTTCCTGATCTATCACCGGGCCATATAGTCACATCGGGATATTTTGATGCAATCACTTTATAAACTATATTTTTTTTAATACCTTTTAACGGCATTAAATTATAATCGTCAACATCAATCATATTTGGAGATCCGTTTACAAGGAAACAGACTTGATTTTCATTTGCACGGAAGGGAAAATTAGAGTAAGCTACATCTACTAATCCAAACCTTTTAAAATCCCTTAAATAACCTTGATTATCTGTCATTTTAGCAAACTCAACTGCCTGAGGTGAGGCACCCGATACTTTCATTTGCGTTACAAAGCATTTACCAAAATCAGGGAATTTTGCTTTTGCGCAAACTTCACGAATATGCTGCATAATGCTCATACCAGGCTGCCAAAGTGCGGTTGAATCTACCTTAAATTTATTATTTGCTCTGTTCTTAGATTCTGTTTGAGCAATTCCTTTTAACGAAAAGAATACTAAAAAAATAAATACAGTAAATCTAATTTTCATCTTATTTCTGTTCCTTTTTAGCATAAATAAATTATATCAAATAAAAGCTTTTTAATAAAAATAATCAGAAAAAAACAATCTATCCAATCAATTGTTCAGTGGGTTTTTCTTAAATAGTTTTAATGGTCATTTTTATTAAAATGATAAGCAGCTCTTATTATTTTGTAAAATCTTCATATAATTATAAACTTGAAATCAATAATATTGATCAGTTTGAAAAGTTCCAGGGTCATTCTTCTTGGTCTAATTATTGAGCGCCTGTTATAAAATACCCTCTCATCCATTAAAAGGTAATTAGTGATGAAATATAAGAAATTTACGCCCATTTTTTATTTAATCTTAACCTTTTTTTTCAGTCAAAACCAAACTCTTTTCTCTCAAACTTTAGACAACCGCATTGACAGCCTAATCTCAATAATGACACTTGCCGAAAAAATTCTTCAACTTCATCAAGAAGGAGGAATGAACACTGCGGATAATTCACGGCTCGGAATCCCCGGCTTGATTATGTCGGACGGTCCTCATGGGGTAAGAAACGGTATGGCTACAAGTTTTCCTGTTGGAATCGGTATGACTGCTACTTGGGATAAGGATTTAATTCATCAAGTTGGTGTTGCTATGGGACAGGAATTTAGAGGAAAAGGAATACACCAAATGCTTGGGCCTGCAATGGATATTTGCCGCGATCCAAGATACGGACGAAGCCCTGAAAGCGGAGGTGAAGATTCTTATCTATGCGCTCAAATTAATTTTAATCTTATAAAAGGAGTTCAAAGCACCGGTTGTATTGCTACTGCAAAACACTTTAACGTAAACGGAAAGGAAAATAACCGCACAACAAACAATATCACAATTAGCCAGCGAAATTTAATGGAGGAGTATGGTCTGAATTTTAGAACTGCCGTGCAAGAAGGCGGAGTGCTTTCCGTGATGAATGCATATAATTTAATTAACGGTCAAAAGTGTGCTGAAAATCCAAATCTTCTTATTAATATCTTAAGAAATGCCTGGGGCTACCCGTTTTACGTAGTATCCGATTGGGGATCAATTTGGACTACTGCTAACGCCGTCAACGCAGGCTGTAATATAGATATGGGAGATACCCAATATCAAGATAATCTTTTAACTGCAGTAAATAATAATTCGGTATCTGTTTCTACCATCGATAATGCAGTTAAAGATGTTTTGCGGACAAAAATTCTATCCGGTTTGTCGGATTATTATTTGCCGGGAAACGGAAATGACGTGAATAGCATTGCTCATCAACAGCTTTGCTTACAAGCGGGAAAAGAAAGCCTCGTGTTATTAAAAAATCAGGATAACATCCTTCCGATAAATAAAAGCACAGTAAAAACAATTGCTGTAATCGGACCGAGTGCGAATATATGTCAAACAGATGCCTCCGGAAGCAGTTATGTCACGCCTTTTTATTCTGTTTCCCCCGTTGCAGGAATTATAAATAAAATCGGGGCAACTAAAGTAACTTATTTTAAGGGATGCGATATCAACAGCAGTGATACTACGGGTTTTGCTGCCGCAAGACTTGCGGCTCAAAATGCAGATTATGTAATCTATATCGGGGGGCTTGACGGTACGCAGGAGGGGGAAGGCTTTGACAGGGTTGGAAACTCTTTTGTTTTACCAGGTCAGCAGGAAAATTTGATAAATGAATTAAGCTCAGTCAACAAAAATCTAATCTGCGTTATTGAAAGCGGTGGTATCTGCGGACTTCATGAATGTATTCAAAATATTAAAGGATTGATATATGGATTTTATCCGGGACAAGAAGGGGGAAATGCTATTGCCGATGTAATCTTCGGGGATTATAATCCGGGCGGAAAGCTGCCAGTAACTATGCCGCAGTCAGATTTACAACTTCCGGCTTATACTCTTAGTTATGATAATGAATTCGGAGCCGGTTACAGATGGTTCGATCAAATGGGTTACACACCGGAGTTTGCCTTTGGTTATGGTTTGAGTTACACGACTTTTAAGTTTTCTAACCTCGTTGCCCCCTCTTCTGTTCCTTTAGGGCAAAACATTACTATTAGCATCGATGTTACAAATACCGGTTCCGTTGCCGGAGATGAAGTAGCACAACTTTATCTGTCGCACCAAATATCAAATATTTGGATGCCAATAAAACAACTTAAGGGATTTCAAAGAATCAATCTTCAACCGGGTGAGACAAAAACAGTTACATTTGCACTGACTAATGATGAACTTTATTATTATGATGAAACTTCAAGCTCATACAAAGTTGATCCGGGAACTTACACAGTCAGAATAGGCGATTCATCCGATAATTTGCCCGACTCTGCAAACGTAACAATTACACCGGCAGCATTAAAACCGGATCTAGTAATAACAAATATTAAATGGTTCCCACGTTTTCCATTAAAAGGAGATAAAGTAATATTCTTAGCGATGGTAAAAAATCAAGGGACAGCGCCAAGCCCTTTAAACGCGACTCATTTAGTTGCATTCAGCATAAACGGAACTGAGGTCAGCCGTTCCGTAGAATTTAAAGGTTCGATTCCAACCGGCGGAATGGCATTAGTTTGCGCAAACACAAGTTCGGATACAACACAAAATTCATGGAGTGCTAACCAGCTCGGAAACTTTGAAGTGGAAGCTGCAGTTAACGGAGATAACTCAATCGATGAGCTATCTACTGTAAATAATATCTGTACGGATACCGTAACTGTAATTCCGAAGCCGGCGACAGATATTGCAATCGGAAAGACCGCTACGGCATCTTCGCTAGAATCGTCAAGCTATCCTGCTTCTTATGCAGTAGATGGAAATAATTCTACGCGTTGGTCTTCACAATTTAGTGATCCGCAATGGTTGATGGTTGATCTTGGAGCCGTTTATAACATTGATAAAGTTGTTATTAGTTGGGAAGCAGCTTATGCAAAGGAATTTGAAATCTTAATTTCCAGCGACGGATTGAATTGGACTATAGCTCAGCATATTACTAACGGAACTGGTGGTTTGTCAAATATTCCTATTTCCTCACAGGCAAGATTTATAAAGATGCTCGGAATTCAGAGGGGCACACAATATGGATATTCAATCTATGAATTTCAAGTTTTCCCAGTGGATTCAAATTCAGTAAACGGTATAGAGCAAACATTAAAAACACCTTCAAAATATTCCCTTGAAGACAACTATCCAAATCCTTTTAACCCAACTACTACTATACGTTATCAAGTTCCAAAGCAAGGGAACGTAAAAATAGAAGTCTATAACATCTCCGGACAATTAATTAGAACTTTAGTTAATTCATACTACAATCCGGGAGATTATTTTGTCATGTGGGATGGGAGAAATTCTTCCGGGAATGTTATTTCAAGCGGGACGTATTTTTACAGAATGACCTCAGGTAATTTTGCAGAGACTAAAAAAATGGTATTTCTAAAATAATTTTTCAAGTAGTGTATGTAATTATATTTTCTCGTTCCTAACGTCCGGGTTTTTGGTCATTCTGACGGAAGTCAGAATCTCCTCGCTTCAGTGGAGAAATTTCTACTTACTCCACTTTTACTTTTCACCCCCGTTGAGATAATTAATTGCATCGTCAACAGTCTTGTGTGTTCCGGTAATTACGATAGTATCGTGCGGAAGTATTTTTTCTTCACTTACAGGATTTGTTATTGTTTTTTCTCCACGCACAATTGCTATAATGGTTGCCCCAGTCAAAGCCCTTAAATCAAGCTCGCGCATATTTTCACCCGCATGGACATTATCCTCTGAGACATAAAAAGTCTCCGTTAACCCAGCCGCCAGCAATTCATCAATATTTACAAGTGAGTTTACACCGCCGGTTTCCAGGCGCATTAGATTGTATGACTCGCCTCTTAATAACGAAACTTGCTTCATTATAATGTTAAGAGGTATATGAAACTTCTCCAATACCTTACTGAATATTTGCAATGAAGTTTCAAACTCTTCGGGTATTACTTCATCGGCTCCCAAATTTATCAAATCATCGATTTCGGAGGTATAGCGTGTCCTTATTATCGCATAGACATTTGGGTTTATTTTTTTTGCAATTTGCAACCCCCTTCTTGAGGCAACCGGGTCAGAAATTGCGTAGACAATTACGGATGCTCTTTCAAGCCCGGCGACATGAAGTATTCCCTCTCTGATGACATCTCCGAAGATTATCCTTTCACCTTTTTCTTTTTCTTGCTTAAAAGTTTCTGGATTCATTTCAATTACTATATAACTAATTCCCGTCTCCTTTAATACACGCGCAAGATTTTTTCCGTTTAACCCGAAACCAACTATAATTACATGTCCGCTCAAGTTGTTTTTATCTTGTTTCTTTTGCGGTAATGAAATATCGCCGATCTTAAAACCAAGTGCCGGAGCAAGTTTGATGAAGAACGGAGTCAACAACATTGTAAAGATTGATGATGCGAGAAATGCGTTATAAAAATTAAGATTAATTAAATTAAACCTTAATCCCGCTTGTGACAATACGAATGAAAACTCCCCCACTTGTGAAAGCACCAAACCAGTCATTACTGCTATCCTTAAAGGATATTTCATTACTTTTATTAAAACTGTAATGATTGAAGACTTAAGGATTATTATTCCCGCCGTAACCGCTAAAAGGAGGAAGAAATAATCAACCACAAACTGCAGGTTCAATAAAAGGCCTACTGACACGAAAAATATACTGTTGAACACATCTTTGAACGAAAGTATTTCTGCTGTTATTTGGTGGCTGTAATCCGATTCCGATAATATTAAACCGGCAATAAAAGCACCTATGGCAAACGATAGTCCGATGGCATGAGTAAGATATGCAGTACCCAATAATAACATAATTGTTCCTACCGTTAATGCCTCACGTATTCTCAGTCTCACAAGCTGATGCAAAATTTTAGGCATTAGTAATTTTGCAAGAACCACTATAACTCCGACCGAAGCAAATGCGTATAACAACTGCAACAATATTTTACCGATAGTAAAATTTTCACTTCCCCCCATTACCGGAATAAGAATAATCATTGGAACAACTGCAAGATCCTGAAATATTAATATTACAAGAGAAATTTTGCCCTGGGGAGTTTCCAGTTCATTCCTGTCGGAAAGAAGTTTAAGAACAATTGCAGTACTCGAAAGACTGACAAGCATACCGTAAAAAACAGCCTGATTAAAAGGAATCTTAAACAGATATAAAATAAAAGAAGAGATAGTTATTGTAATTACTATTTGAAGACCGCCGGCATAAAAGAGCATCTTTTTCATTTTCACCAGCCGCGTTAAAGATACTTCCAATCCAATTGTGAACAACAGCAGCATTACCCCTACTTCAGCCATCGCTTTTATATTTTGAATATCCGCAATAAGTTTGAAACCATAAGGACCGATAATCAGACCTGCTACAAGAAAGCCGAGGATACTGGGAATGTTAATTTTCTTAAAAAAATAGATGATGGGAAGGGAAACAAGAAGTATTATTACAATATCTTTTATGAATATGTGCTGTGGCATATTAATTTAGTTTTCATCTACCGTATATTTAAACCGGTTAGAATTAATGTTAAAATAAAAATAAATGCAATACAAAATAATATTTTCTTTTGAATAAGCAGCTAAAACTTGGACAAGAAAAGTTTACCCTAAAAAACAAAAAATTATCGAATAGCTAAAGAATTATATTAGAATCTCTTAACGGTTTCTTCGCTCAAAAAATTGATATGGGGGCGCTTCCTACACTTTACGCTGCAACTGCTGCAGACGTAACCGGGGGCGATTATTTCGGTCCTTCCGGCTGGCAAGAATGGAGAGGCTACCCTAAGAAGGTTGAGTCCAATGCCCTATCTCATGATAAAAACATAGCTTCAAAATTGTGGGATGTATCTGAACAATTAACAGGTATAAAATTCAACATGTAGTTCAGTTTACCTAAAAGATTATTATTTAATAAAATTCCAGGATGGATATACAATGAACACGATAATAGATTTTTGCGTAATACCAATAGGAGTGGGGGTTTCTGTTTCCAAGTACATTGCTGAGATACAAAAAATATTACAGCAAAGTGGATTAAACTATAAGATGCATGCATACGGTACAAATGTAGAGGGTGAATGGGACGAAGTATTTGCAATCGTAAAAGTATGTCACCAAGCGGTTCATGAAATGGGAGCGCCAAGAATTTCTACTTCGATGAGGATCGGTACAAGAACGGACAGAGAACAAACTATGGGAGATAAAATTAAGAGCGTTGAAGTTAAACTTTCGTGATGGTCACGCGACTGTATCAATTATTCAATCATGCTGTAATATTTTTAATAGTCAGGACTTTTCATAGAAACTTATTCTCATTTTGAAGATGCTTTTACTTTATCCCAACCGTTAAGCTTAG
>JAKBMG010000087.1 GCA_021831685.1 Bacteroidota bacterium
GTACTTAACGTACTAAAAGTATTTATTTATCCTCTACGAGGATAGTTTATTTGTTGGATTAATTTGTTTCTACAATAATCAAACATCTACGATGTTTTTAGACCTCGTAGAGGTCAAATTATTGTAGAAAAGGTTTATTTTACATTGACAAATCCTCGTAGAGGATTAACAAATTCCCCTGTATTTGCGCTATTCTATTATAATATTATCCTCAATATTGTAATGTGATAGATTCTTAAGTTGACGCCTATGCGACATTAATGTCGGGGAATAAAATTATACAGGTTGGTTGGCTTTAGCCACATTATGAGCTAAAATGAGGCTAAAGCCATGAGTTTTAGGGGTCTATTTAACCCCCGCCATAAACCTGTCTGACCGGTAGACAGGTGGCGGGGCAATAGGAAAAAAACATGCGTAACGTGAGTTATTAAAAGTATTGCAAAGATATCGTTCAGATTCTGAAATATTAATAAAACATTGAAGAATTAAATTATTCTTTAACCTCTAGCACTCGTCTTAATTTAATTAAACAGTCGTGTTGGGTCATAATAAAACGTAACTGAAATTATACAAAATCAAGATATTATAATAAATAGATTAAAAGGTAAAAGAATAAAGGAACAATATTAGTCTTTTCCTTTTTAGTGAATGATTCATAGGTACCATTTAATGTTTATGGCTATTTATATTATGACCTAAAGACTAATTTATCATCTGGCCATGGTTAAATTAATCTTGGCGCAATGCGTCACTGAAGATTATATACTCTAATATTGAAATATTGTGCCAAATATAGTACGTTTAAGTGCACAATATAAGACTGGTAGTAGTTATGTATAAAATAAGATTAGACCAGGATATTCAACCCCTCTTCAAATTTCGTTCTAAAGTGGTTTTTCATTTCGACAAAGTAGAACAAACCAAAAGACCCTTAATTATTACTCAAAATGGTAAAAGTTCTGTGATATTATTAAATGTTTCTGCATATCAGTCCTTGATTGATAAATTAGAAGTACTAGGAGATATAAAGTTAGCGGAAGAACATATTAATAATGGAATTGAAATAGCGCATCAAGAAGTAAAAATGAGAGTTGCTAAGAAATCTAAATTATGAAAATATTATGGTCTTCATTAGCAGTTGAAAGGTTGGAATATATCTTTGAATATATTGCAATAGATAACAACTCAGAAACTTTATAATAAATACAAAGTTTTTTTATTCTAGTTATTACAACGCAGCTAACACCGTGTCTTAAGCCTATGACTTAATAAAAGACGTAATGCAAGAATGCGGCTCGGCTCATATAAAACAAATACGCTAATTGTCACTAGATGACGAATAACAGGTTGTTGATACTTCTTTTAAATAGAAAAAATAAATGAGAACTCAACCAGTGAGTTGTGTTTTAACATAACGTGCCGTTAGGCGGCAAGGTAGGTAATTTTATGAAAAATTTATTTTTTATTTTCTTTCTTCCCTTGATATTTACTCTAAAATTATTTTCACAAGGTTTATTTACTATTACTACAAATAAAACAAATTATTCTTACGGTGAAGTTATTAATGTCAGTGTTAGCTTATTTAATAATACTGATTCTACTCTATTATTTCACCCTGAATGTGTTTACCCCGTCTGGGTAGGTGCTAAGGGTGTTGAGTTTATGAGAGTTGGCATTCTTGCGGATTGGTGTGATAGATACTTTCAGCCTGGTGAAAGAGAAACTTGGGACTTTTTTTTAGATCCAGCAAAGCTTGCTTTCCCAATTTTAAATGGAGAACAAATAATTTACGGCATGGGATACGGTCACGTAGATTCCATTAAAATCACTGCCCTTAAATATTATGGCGGAATTATCGAGGTTAGATTTAATTATATAACAGAAAAAGAGGAAAGAGATAATTTTTTTAACAATATTACTGCTTCTGTGATTAAGAGCGATACACTTAAAGATATTCAGCAAATAGATGAATTTTGGTCAGTGCAAAATATTGATATAGATAGTTTGGTGTATGAACTAAACAGAAGTGCAAATCATTTCGGATATGTAAGTACTTATCGGATGCTTGATCCCGGAGTGAAAACTGTTACTTCAATAGATGACCAACCGAACCGTCCAAATGATTTCCTTTTGCTACAAAATTATCCGAATCCTTTTAATCCTAGTACTACTATATCCTATAAGATTCCTAAGGCTATGCGAGTTAAAATAATTATTTTTAACTCTAATGGTGAAAAAATTAAAATTTTAGAAGATAAATATAAAAATTCCGGATTCCACAAAATAATTTTTAACTCAGAAGGATTATCAAGTGGAGTTTATTACTACCAGCTAATTACAAAGGATAAAATTGTTACTAAGAAATTTGTATTATTAAAATAAGGCTGCTTATTCAATAGGTATTCCAGAATAGCTAAAATGTCAGTAGAAGAAAAATTATGTATTCCTTGTGGCTTCGGAAATGAAGCCGATAAAGGAGATTTTCTGTAAAAGTATATTGTTTTCCTCTAATAAATTATTTTGCCAATCGAGATGATCAAATCCTTTCCCTCGTACCTAAAAGATTATTATATTTAAAAATATTTTACAGGATGATATGGAAATAGAACAGAGATTTGAAAAATTAATCAATTATTTAACAGATTATATTTACACAGTTACAATTAGTAACGGAGTAGCGGTTGATACTTTCCATGGTCCTGGATGCGTCTCGGTTACCGGTTACACTTCTGAAGATTATAAAAAAGATCCCGAATTATGGTATAGAATGGTTCATAGTAAAGACCGTGAAAAAGTGTTAACACAAGCCCGCTTTGCATTATCCGGCTTTGAAGTCGAACCCCTTGAACATAGAATCATTCACCGCGATGGCTCTGTAAGATGGGTGAAAAATAAAATAGTGGTTACGAAAGATGAATTTGAACGGCCTATCGCTTATGATGGTTTAATCAATGATATAACAAAATTGAAAAAAGCAGAGTTTACCGCAGCAATAAAAAATAGGCAGTTAAAACAAGCAGATAAAATGGCATCTCTTGGAATCCTCGTCTCCGGTATTGCACATGAAATAAATAATCCAAATAATTTCATCCTTCTTAACATTCAACTTTTTTCAAAAATCTGGAGAGATGTTACTCCCGTACTTGATGAATATTATAAAGAAAATGGAGATTTTGTAATCGCCGGTATGTTATACAGCAAATCTAAGGGTAAAATTTCCCAATCGATTGACGGTATATTAGCAGGCTCTGAACGGATTAAAAATATTACTAAGAGTCTAACTGAATATGCCAGAGCAGATAGCGGAAATCTTAACGAACAGGTTGACATCAATAAGGTAGTCGAAATGGCAATTTTAATTACCGGCAATCTGATTAAAAAATCAACTACAAATTTCAAAGTCGATTACGAAAAAAATCTTCCTTTAATTCGAGGTAACGCCCAGCAGCTTGAACAGGTTGTAATTAACTTAATTACGAATGCTTGCCAATCTTTGAAAAAGGATTCTGATGAAATAAAAGTCTCAACTTATTTTAATGCTGAAAGAAAAAAAGTGAGAATCAAAGTCGAAGACCAGGGAAGCGGAATAGAGGAACGGGATTTGAAATATATAATGGACCCTTTTTTTACGACAAAAAGAAATATGGGAGGAACAGGCCTGGGGCTTTCGGTGTCATATAATATTATTAAAAGTCATAACGGAAGCCTAATTCTTAAAAGCGAACCCGGTGTTGGTACGATGGCAAGAGCCTCTTTCCCGGTTTCCTCGGATGATAATTTAATATCAAGAGAAAATAATGAACTCTAATATCTTACCTGTTAATCCAATCCTATTGGTCGACGATGAGGAGCACTTTCTTCTTAGTGCTGAATTGACTATGTCCTCTAACGGAATAAAAAATATTGAAACTTGCAGGGACAGCCGCGAAGTATTGGACCTCTTAGCTAAAAAAGCTTATTCGCTTGTTGTGCTGGATATAAATATGCCTCATTTATCGGGTGTTGATTTAATCCCCGCAATCGTAAATAAATTTCCTGAAACTCCGGTTATAATAATATCCGCTATAAATAATGTTGACAGCGCTGTATATTGTATGAAGGAAGGTGCATTTGATTATCTCGTAAAACCAGTAGATGATACAAGGCTTGTTACCACTATAAAACGCGGCCTTGAGCTTACCGAAATAAGAAGCGAAAATGAGATGTTAAAACAATCTCTTCTTAGAGAGAAAATAGAGCATCCTGAAGCTTTCAGCGAAATAGTTACTCACTGCGGCGTAATGCAATCAATCTTCAAATATATCGAAGCAATTGCAAAAACAAATTTGCCGGTTCTTATTACAGGAGAAACCGGTACCGGCAAAGAACTTTTTGCTAAGTCCATTCACCAGGTGAGCGGCAGAAAAGGAGAATTAATCTCCGTTAATGTCGCCGGTGTTGATGATAACTTTTTTTCAGATACCTTGTTCGGACATAAGAAGGGAGCCTTTACCGGCGCTGAAATTGAAAGAAAGGGCTTGATTGAAAAAGCCGAAAACGGTACGCTGTTTCTTGATGAAATAGGAGACCTTAGCATAGAATCTCAAGTAAAATTACTCAGGCTTTTGCAGGATGGTCAGTATTATCCCTTAGGCTCAGATATTGCAAAATTATCCGATGCAAGAATAATTGTTGCTACTCACCGTGATATTAAAGCTATGCAGGCAGGGAATACATTTAGGCAGGATCTTTATTATAGATTAAAGTCTCATCATATCGTTATACCGCCTCTTAGAGAAAGAAAAATTGATCTACCTTACCTGGTAGACCATTTTATTACTAAGGCTTCTAATATACTTGGCAAGAAGCGTCCTGCTGTTCCCAAAGAATTATATACTCTGCTTAGTAACTATCCCTTCCCGGGAAATGTCAGAGAACTCGAAGGAATGATTTTCGATGCAATAAGTCTACATAATTCCGGGATACTTTCTCTTGAATCTATTAGAAAGAAAATAATGGATTATAATCAGGATAGAAATACAACTCCATTTAATTCAATTGTTTCAAAAGGACAGAAGGATGAGCTAATTAATTTTCCCGGACGATTTCCTACTTTGAAAGAAACAGAAGACTCGTTGATTGCTGAAGCTCTAAAAAGAGCTAGGGGAAATCAAACTATTGCCGCTGAATTACTTGGTATGTCGAGACGTGCATTAAATAATCGCCTTCGCAGGGCTGATGACGGCGATAAGGAATCTGAACTCTAGATGAATTAAACCTTGTAACTTTGCAAATTACAATCACTTAACCTGTTTAAAAGGATGCCACAATTTTACCTTCTGCCACAATTCTCCTTAATCTGCTAATTGTCTAAAAAACAAAGACTTATCAATCCTGTTGCAATTTTTTAGGCAATTTTGTGGCACTGAGGTAAATATATTTTTATATTTATTCTCTATGGCTAAGTATTGCTATAATAAAGATTTATTTGACAATCTTAAAGGTGGCACAACCTTTGTAACTTGCTAATCAGAATTTATTAACAAAATGTTAGGAGTAATTATGAAAAAGGTAGTTTATAATATGGTATTAGTTGTGTCTGCTGTCTTAGCAATAACATCGACTAATTTTGGTGAGCAAAAAAATAATGCTCTAAACAAACAAGTGATTGAAAATGCGTTGCGGGAATTTCCAAACTCCTTGAAGACTGGCGTTCCCGGAATAATTGAATCGACGATTTATAATATTGTATTGGTAAAAAAATATTTTCCGAACGAAGATTATAATAATGTAATAAAAGCATTAAGCAAGGTAGCTCAGTCTGATGATGATCCGTCATTAAAATTTAAAGCACATTTAGCTTTAATTTATTTAACTTACGGATCTGATATTGAACTAAAACCAATTCGTGATACTTATGATCATGAATATATTTTTAAGCAAATATCCGAACAATTGGAAAAGAAATTATTAGTCGCTACTAATTAAGTCACCTTACGCAAAAGGTTATTATTACATAATGAGAAACCTCCGAGGTTTTCCTAAACCTCGGAGGTTTTGTACTTCACTTCCATTATATTTGAAATTGTCTGCGTAACATGAGTAATTAATAAATATGTTGAATGTAATGAAAAGATTTCTTCTTGCATGCCGATAGTCGGAGGAAAAACCAGTATAGTTAGGCTAAGTTAGCAATCCTAAAAATACTGAGAAAATGCCGGAGTTAATCCGGCATTTTTATTTTATCAAAGTTCTTAAAATATTTTACTTGCCTCAAAGAATCTGCTAAAGAATAATGAAATTGTCAGATTTCTTCCTCAACATCTACCTTCTCTTTTTGGAAATTGTCAATTAAGAATCTCACATCAAAATAGGTATCCTCGGGAACATCGGCAGTACTGTTAAAGTTGCTCAATTTGGAATATAGTTCTTGCTTGTTTCGATAATCCTTTAAATAATATATTCTTACCTTGTTCCTGTTTTTTATGAGCCAATTCAACGTGATTTTAATTTTTTCAAGGTCTTCTTCATCCGGTAAAATTTTCCGGTTGATTGTCGTTTCAAAATAATCATCAAGCGCATCTTCAAAATAATCTTTTTCTTTAACAACGTATTTCTTAATAAATATTTTCCCGGTGAGCATTACAATATAATCATGGTTATTTCCTTCCACAATTTCAAACAATACATTTGCAAGATTAACCGGCTCGGCGAGAAGGGAAGACTTATGAATTTGTGATAAAATTAAATCTACAATCTCCTTCACCTCTGCTGCTTTTTCATATTTTAGATCGTTAGAATATTCTTTCATTTTATTTAAAAGACGGTTAAGTGCAAATTGGCTTTTACCGTAAAGGAATTCATAAACTTTGTCCAATTCTTCCGTATAGACAGATCTTTCTTTATTAACGCAGGGAGCGGTACAACGTTCAATTTCCGCAAGAAAACATTTTCGTTCCTTAGAAAATTCAGCTTCTGAACATTCTCTTAAAGCGAAAGTTCTATTTATCATGTCCAACACTGCCGCGGCTTTCTTTCTCGAAATAAACAACCCAAAATAATCGTTTCCGTCAAAATCGAAATTATTGCAAACTTCCGGAACAGGGAAGGGATCGGAAATGTTTATTTTAAGAAAATATTTATCGCCATATTCCTTTAATAAAGTATTGTGCTTTGGCTTTAACATCTTAATGGATTCTGCTTCGGCAAGTAAAGCTGTGAGTTCGGAATTAGTGATTTCTATTTTTAGCCTTGCACCTTGTTGTACAATTTTTTTTGCCTTCCTTGGGGCTGCACTCGAGAAATATGATTTAACCCGGCTCTTTAATGATTTAGCTTTTCCGATATAAATAATCTCATCGCGTGAATTTAAGAAATAATAAATGCCCGGCGCATCTGGTAACGATGATACATCTTCTCCAAGTTTCTTTTTAATTTTTGTGCCTTGAAATTTTAACCCTTTCGGAAATTGTTGGAAATTTATAATATCGTTTACAGTTTTTATTTGGTAATTGGATTTAAGTTCCTTAGCCATCTTAATAAAAGCACGGGCGGTAACTTCTGCATCACCCAATGCTCGGTGAGAGGAAGAATTTTTAAGTTTCAAATGATTCACAACTGTCCCAAGCGATTTGCTTGAGAGAAACGGATAAAGCCGGCGTGCAATTTTTAATGTGCAAAAATTTAAGTTTGTCAGGAAGTCTCTTCCGCAGTAACGGTATTCTTTTCTGAGAAACCCAAGATCAAATGAAAAATTATGACCTGCAATAATTTCATCCGAAACAAAATCGGTAACTTCATCAACAATATCTTCGAAAAATGGCGCGCTAAAAACATCGTCGTTAGTTATTCCGGTTAATTGAGTAATGAAATATGGAATTTCTTTGCCGGGATTTATAAGCGAATTGTATTGATCAACTATCTTAAAATTAAAAACCTTCACCATTGCAATTTCGATAATTCCGTTACGCGCCGGAGATAAACCGGTTGTTTCAACGTCTATTATGCAAAAGGGAGCTTCTTCAATTGGGAGTTGTAGAATATTTTCCTGTGTCATGATACAAATGTATGATATAATTCCAACTTTGTCATTAGAAAAGAAAAGTATGGGTGTGCGACAGAAAAATTATTTCAAATATCGCTAAGCTGCCCGTTTTTCCCAAAAATCTTCCCATTGATTGCTATACATACAGCAACGCAGCGCAATAAC
>JAKBMG010000192.1:0-38639 GCA_021831685.1 Bacteroidota bacterium
GATACTCCCGGTCACGCCGATTTTGGCGGTGAAGTTGAACGGACTTTAAGGATGGTTGACGGCGTTCTTCTGCTTGTGGATGCTGCAGAGGGTCCGTTACCACAGACAAAGTTTGTTTTAAAGAAATCCCTCGACTTAAATCTAAAGCCAATCGTAGTCATAAATAAAATTGACCGTAAAGACGCCCGTCCTAATGAGGTTCTTAATGAAGTTTTTGATCTTTTTATTTCCTTAGGCGCAACTGAAGATCAACTTGATTTCCCATTTGTCTATGCAATTGCTAAAGAGGGTATTGCAAAAGTTAACCTTGAAGATGAAAATGTAAGTCTTGCGCCGCTGTTTGACTCAATTATTAATAAAGTACCAGCTCCGCAATGTGATCTCGAAAACCCTTTCCAAATGCTTATTTCTGCAATTGATTATAACGATTATTTAGGAAGAATTGGAATCGGAAGAATTCATAACGGCTCTGCTAAAGTGGGGGATAATATTATTCTTATTACTAAAGATGGCGATAAGACTAATGCTAAAGTTTCAAAGCTATATCTTTTTGAAAATATTAAACGCATTGACGCTGAAGAAATTTCAGCCGGAGATATTGGAGCTATTGCTGGATTAGAAGATGTTGATATCGGTGATACTATTACGAGCCCTCTTAAGCCTGAGCAGCTTCCGTTCGTTGCAATTGATGAACCTACAATTACTATGAACTTTATGGTGAATAATTCTCCTTTTGCCGGACAAGAGGGAAAGTATGTTACTACAAGAAATATAAGCGAAAGACTATCAAGAGAATTAAAATCCAATGTAAGCTTAAAAGTTGAAATGACTGATTCACCGGATACATTTAAGGTTAGCGGTAGAGGGGAACTTCATTTAGCAATTTTAATCGAAAATATGAGACGTGAAGGTTATGAGATGCAATTAAGCAGGCCGGAAGTTATTTATAAAAAGGTTCACGATGTTTTATCTGAACCGATGGAGCATGTAATTATTGATGTGCCGGATGAATTTGTTGGTGTAGTTATCGAAAAGCTTGGTAAAAGAAAAGCTGAAATGAAAAACATGCTAACTTTTAATAACAACACCCGTTTAGAATTTATTATTCCTTCACGCGGCTTAATAGGCTACCGTGCAGAGTTTATGACGGACACAAAGGGTACGGGGATTTTACATCATAATTTTAACGGATATGAACCTTTCAAAGGTGAAATGATCCACCGCCAAAGAGGCGCTTTAGTTGCAATGGAAGGTGGCACTGCTTCTTCTTACGCAATGTTTAAGCTGCAAGAAAGATCTGTTTTCTTTGTAGACCACGGTACCCGTGTTTATGAAGGAATGGTTGTCGGAGAAAACTCCAGGAACAATGATATGCATGTAAACGTAACTAAAACCAAACAACTTACTAATATGCGTTCTTCAGGAGCTGACGAAGCAATAAGACTGGAGCCACCAACAATATTGACTTTGGAACAGGCAATTGAGTGGATTACCGATGATGAATATGTCGAGGTTACTCCGCAAAGCATTAGAGTTCGTAAAAGATTTCTAACTGATATGGATAGAAAAAATGCAAGACTTGCTGCTAAACAAAATGCAGCAGAAGTTATTTCGTAACCAAAAGTTACTTGTCTAAAATAAATTAGTAAGGAGATAAAATGTCTGAAGATTTTATTCAAGGTTTGAAGCCCGAGTTATTATGGAAATATTTTTATGAAATAGCGCAGGTACCTCGTCCTTCAAAAAAGGAAGGTAAAATAATAGAACATATTAAAAACTTTGCAACCAAAAATAGTCTTAATTATAAAGTTGATAAGGTTGGAAATATAGTTATCTCAATTCCTCCAACAAAAGGTTTTGAGAAATCTCCGGTCGTTGTTTTACAAGGGCATATTGATATGGTCTGTGAAAAAAATAAAGGGACAAAACATGATTTTGAAAAAGACCCGATCAAATTATTAAAGGAAGATGGTTGGGTAACAGCCGATGGAACTACTTTAGGAGGCGATAACGGAATAGGCGTAGCTGCGGCGCTTGCTGCCGGTACAGATAAGGATTTTACTCATGGTCCATTGGAAATCCTTTTGACAATTGATGAAGAGACTGGTTTAACCGGAGCTAACAATTTACAGCCGGGTTTTATAACCGGTAAAATATTATTGAATTTAGATTCTGAAGAAGACGGTGCTTTTTATGTAGGATGCTCCGGAGGGATTGATACTGCAGGTTTATTTAAACCCGATTTTCAAGAAGCTCCTGATAATAAAATTGCTTATGAGGTATTAGTTACAGGACTTAAAGGTGGACACTCTGGTTTGGATATAAATACAGGTCGCGCTAACGCAATTAAATTATTAGCAAGATCTCTAAAAGCATTGGAAAACATTGATTTTTATCTTGCGAAAATAGAAGGTGGAAGTAAAAGAAACGCTATTCCAAGGGAAGCTGAGGCAATAATTTTCATTAATCCATCAGAAGAAAAAGCAATAGCGGCAATTTTAAGTGATATTCAATCAGACTTTTTAAATGAGTTTAATAGAGCGGACAATAAATTAAAAATTGAATCTAATAAATGTGAAACGGATACCAAAAGAGTATTCACAAATAATTTTAAGGATAAAATTATTAACATACTTTTATCACTTCCGCATGGAGTTGTGGCAATGAGCCAAGACATTCCGGAATTAGTTGAGACTTCGACTAATGTCGCAACAATTACATTCGAGGGAAATGAATTAGTTGTAGGAACAAGTCAGAGAAGTTCGATCGACAGTGCAAAGAAGTATATCGCTCAAAGTGTAGAATCGACATTTAAGTTATCAGGTGCAAGTGTGAAAACAGGCGACGGCTATTCTGGATGGAAGCCGAATTTAGATTCAAAAATTCTAAAAGTTTCTAAGAATGTTTTTGCAAAATTGTTTAATAAGAAACCTGAAATAAAAGCAATTCATGCCGGATTGGAATGCGGCATACTGGGTGACAAATTTCCTGGGCTTGATATGGTTTCTTTTGGCCCTACAATTCAAGGAGCCCACTCCCCAGATGAGAGGGTGAATATTGAAACCGTTGGAAAGTTTTATGATTTGTTAAAAGAAATTTTGGGAGAGATTGCCGGTTAAATTATGCTACATAAAATCTAAAAAGAGAGTTTATTTAATTCTGGCTAATTATATTCTGGATTAATTCTTTAATCCTTCCACATTCTGAATAATTATTATAAACTGAACAACTTCTACAATCCCTGGTTTGACATGGATTATCCTTATGGTTAAAATTCCAGCAGGGTTTTGAGTGATTTTTGAAAGCAGGGCAATTTTCTCGTTCAGTTTGGGTGCAATTTACAATTTCATAGCACGGGATCATTGAATAAATCGTCTTGATTCCTGCAATACTTATTTTGCTTTCGTTGATAGCACTTCTAATGCATTTCAGTCGCTCAATGTCCGAATTTGAATATAAGCGATGGCTTGATTCTTTTTTAAATGGGATAATTAAACCTTCTTTTTCATACATTCTTAGAGTGTGAACAGAAATATTTAACAATTTCGCCGCGCTTCTAATGGGCAAAAGAGGGAGATGAAAATTTTCTTCATTAAACATTTGTAATTTATCTTTTCTAATTTGATATTTATAAATATCAATTCTCTTGCCAAAAGTTAATAGCAATCAAGTTAATAATAGAATATAATTTTACCACCTTTGGGAAATCTGTGAAGATATTTTCTTTTTTATGGAACAAATAATGATGAAAATATCAATTTGACTTGTAGGTCACAAAACATGTTATGCAAGTACCACCGAGGGAGAATGAATTTCTATTTTTAAATATAGTTATTTATATTTCAAAACAATTTAATAAAAAATAGGAAATCCTTTAAATGAGTAATCAATACGAGATTGCCATATTAGGTGGTGGGCCTGGAGGTTATGTTGCCGCAATCAGGGCAGCTCAACTTGGCTTTAAAACTGTTGTAATTGACAAGGACAAATTAGGGGGAATTTGTTTGAATTGGGGATGTATTCCGACTAAATCCCTTCTACGTAACGCAGAAATATATGATAATATAAAAAATCACGCAACTGATTTTGGGATAAAAGTAACTGGCTTGGAGTTCGATTTTAACAGAATTATTGCAAGAAGTAGAGATATTTCCGACCGCATAACTAAAAATGTTGAAATGCTTATTAAAAAAAACAAAATTGATAGAGTGCGAGGGTATGGCAAACTAATTTCTGCTAAGGAGATTGCTATTTATGACGAAGTTGGGAAGAAAATTCAAACTCTTTCTGCCGATAAAATTATTGTTGCTACCGGAGCAAAACCACGGATTCTTCCTACAATTCCGGTAGACAGAAAGAATATTATAACCAGTACAGAAGCAATGATTTTGCCGGAACAACCAAGAGAATTAATCATAATCGGAGCAGGCGCAATCGGAATTGAGTTTGCATATTTTTATTCAGTTTTAGGAACTAAGGTGACAGTTTTAGAAATGATGGATTCAATTCTTCCAATTGAAGACAAAGAAATTTCTGATGCATTAGCCAAAATATTGAAGAAAAGAGGAATAGAAATCTTAACAAAAGCAGCCGTAGAAAAGGCTGAGGTTAGAGGAGATAGAGTTTTCGTAACTGTAAAGATAGATGGAGAAAATAAAGAATTATCTGCGAATAAAGTCTTAAGCGCAATCGGAGTAACAGGAAACATTGAAGGTTTCGGGCTTGAAGAACTTGGAGTGGAAATCTTAAAGAACCATATAAAAGTAAATAAATCTACTTATGAAACAAACGTAAAAGGAATTTATGCCATCGGTGATGTAATTGGACCACCCTGGCTTGCGCATGTTGCATCGCATGAGGGAATTCATTGCATTGAAAAGATTAAAGGATTGAAAATCCCGGATATTGACTATAATAATATTCCCGGCTGCACTTACTGTCAGCCACAAGTTGCCAGTATTGGTTTAACTGAAGCAAAAGCCCGCGAAGAAGGTTATGAAATAAAGATAGGCAAGTTTCCATTCATGGCAAGCGGAAAGGCTTTTGCCGTAGGTGAAAGAGAAGGATTTGTTAAATTAATATTTGATGCTAAGTACGGTGAAATTCTTGGAGCGCATATTATTGGACCGGAGGCTACCGAACTAATTGCTGAAATCGGCATTGCAAAATCTCTCGAAGCTACTGCTGAATCAATCTTTAGAACAGTTCATGCTCATCCAACCTTGTCAGAGTCAATCATGGAAGCCGCAGCTGCAGCTTACGGTGAGGCGATTCACATTTAATTTTAGAGTTTTAATGTCAGGACTTAAACAAAAGAAAAATATTAATATTTGCGACCTCGGTTTTATTGATTACAAAGAAGCTTGGGATCTTCAAAAGGAAATATTGCAATTAAGACACGAAAATAAAATTGAAGATGTATTTTTTCTTTTAGAGCACCCAAATACTTATACGCTTGGTAAAACCGCCGATAAAGCTCATTTAATAGGTTCGATAGATTATTTAAATGATAACAATATTTCTGTTTATGATATAGACAGAGGAGGCGACATTACCTACCACGGTCCGGGGCAAATTGTAGGATATCCTATAATTGATTTGAACCTTTGGTATCGAGACACTCATAAGTATTTAAGAGCACTTGAGGAAGTAATAATAAAAACATGCGCACATTACGGTTTGGAAGGAATAAGAGACTCAAAATATACCGGTGTTTGGATTGAGGACAGAAAAATTGCCGCAATCGGTATTAAGGTTAGTCATTGGATAACTATGCATGGTTTTGCTTTTAATGTGAATACAAATTTATCTCTTTTTAATGGCATAGTTCCTTGCGGAATTTATGACAAGCAAGTTACCTCATTAGAAAAAGAATTAGGAAAAAAGCTTGATATACTGGAAGTTAAAAATCTTTTAGCGGAAAACTTCAGGGAAATATTTGGTTACACAGAAACGACTGAGCTTCCAAAAGAAGCTCTAGCATCAAAAATATTACAAACACAAACTAAGAAAGGTCGATATGGCTAAAAAGAATACATCCGGGAATGGTTCGATTGATAAGCCAGTTTCTACTTTGAGTAATAAAGAAGTCTCTAATAACGATAACGGAAAATCCGAAAAAGTTTTATCCATACAACAAAAGCATTTAACCAAAGAAGAATTATTAAAGGCTCTACGTTTGATGCTTCTTGCAAGAGGTATTGATACTAAATCGATGAATTTGCTACGTCAGGGAAAAACCTTTTTCCATATAGCAGGCGCCGGGCACGAAGCTATTCAAGTAGCTGTTGGTTTTTCAGTAGATGCAAATAAGGATTGGCTGTATCCTTATTATAGGGATTTAGCAGTTGCTCTTTCTGTAGGATTAACTCCAGAAGAATTTTTTCTTCAATGTTTTGCTAAAGCAGCAGATCCCTCAACCGGAGGAAGACAGCTTCCATGTCATTGGGGATTGCGAAGGATTAACCTTCCAACACAATCAAGTCCGACCGGAACTCAATTTCTCAACGCTGTTGGTTCAGCATTGGCGATTGTTAAAGTCGGTGAGCGAAATATTGCTTACGTTAGCAGCGGCGAAGGTACGACAAGTCAAGGTGAGTTCCACGAAGCGGTAAATTGGGCAAGCCGGGAGAAACTTCCAGTTTTGTTTGTAATCGAAAATAATAAATATGCAATATCTGTTCCGGTTCAACTTCAAACAGGCGGGAAAAAACATTCGATAGCAGAAATGATGAGCGGATATGCTGATCTCCACCGTCTGAGAATTGACGGAACAAACTTTCAAGAATCCTATGATGCTGTTCAAGAATCAATAAAATATATTAAGGATGGAAAAGGACCTGCATTAATTGAAGCAGATGTAGTTCGTCTGCTTTCACATTCATCATCTGACGACCAAAAGAAATACAGAGATCCGAAGGAATTGGAAGAAGATTTAAGAAATTGTCCGATTGAGAAATTGTCTAAAAAATTAATAGCAGATGGTTTTCTAACTAAGGAAGAATATGAAACAATGAAACTTGATGTGCATACAGAAATTGATAATGCCGCAGATCGAGCTATCAAAGAAAAGGATCCTACTCCAGAAAGCGCAGCCAGATTCGTTTTTGATGAAAGTGGATTAAAAGAAAAATTGGAATATGAAAAATCGATTCCTTCCGGTAAGCCGGTTGTAATGGTAGATGCAATCAACCATGCGCTACATGAAGAAATGGAATTTAACAAAAATATTTTTGTCTTTGGTGAAGATGTTGCAGACAGTAAAGGCGGTGTATTTACCGCTACAAAAGGGCTTTCTACAAAATATGGATTCGACCGAGTTTTTAATTCTCCGCTTGCCGAAGCCAGCATTATAGGTGTAGCTACTGGTATGGCTTTATCTGGATTGAAGCCGGTTGTTGAGGTCCAATTTGGAGATTATATTTGGCCTGCATTTATGCAATTCAAGGATGAATTAACAACAATAAGATACCGATCCAATAATCATTGGTCGGCGCCTGTTGTTACGCGTGTTGCAGTAGGCGGATATATACGCGGAGGGCTTTATCACAGCCAGAACATTGAGTCTATATTTTCTCACCTTCCGGGAATTTTGATTGCTTATCCGTCAAACGCAGCTGATGCAAAAGGACTTCTAAAAACCGCTTGCCGATTAAATGATCCTGTCTTATTTTGTGAGCACAAAGGATTGTACCGGCAAAGTTTTGCCATGTCTGCTTCACCCGATAAAGATTATCTAGTTCCATTCGGAAAAGCAAAAGTTGTTAAGGAGGGAAGTGACTTAACAGTAATATCTTATGGAGCTTCTCTTTGGGATTCTGTTTTTGCAGCTCGCAGACTTGAAGATGAAGGATACTCAGTTGAAGTAATTGATTTGCGGACTATAATCCCGTTAGATGAAGAAACCATCTTTAACTCAGTGAAAAAAACTAACAAGGCAATTGTCGTACATGAAGATACGCTCACGGGTGGGTTTGGCGCAGAGGTTGCGGCAAGGATAGCGGATAATTGTTTCCAATTTCTTGATGGTCCCGTAAAAAGAATTGCAGCTAAGGATGCATTTGTTCCTTACTCACCTATTTTGGAAAATGTTATTTTGCCTAATAGAGAACAAATTTTTCAGGGAATTAAAGAATTATTAGAATTTTAATAAACTAATTTGAATTTAGGAGCAACAAAATGGATGTCGTAATGCCAAAAATGGGTGAGAGCATAAACGAAGGAACTATTATAAAGTGGCATAAGAAAAAAGGCGATCCCGTTAAGCGCGATGAAATAATTCTTGAGATAAGTACTGATAAAGTTGATACGGAAATTCCCTCACCAGCCGAAGGAATTCTCTCGGAAATTATTTTTAAGGAAGGCGATACTGTTGCAGTTGGAGTGGTTCTAGCAGTAATTAGCGGAGAAGGTGACAACGCGGTTAAAGAAAAAATCGAAGATAAAATTCCCGTAGTTGAACAGAAAATAATTGAACCAAATAAACCTCAAGAAAAAGTTATCTCAAGTGAACATGGTGAACTACAAAATATTCAAGAAGAGAGTTCTTCGAACAAAGGAGAATTGATTGATATTATTATGCCAAAAATGGGAGAATCAGTCATGGAAGGGACAATAATCAAATGGCATAAAAAGGTTGGCGATAAGATTAAAAAAGATGAGACAATTTTTGAAATAAGTACAGATAAAGTTGATACAGAGGTTCCTTCTCCGGCAAATGGAATATTAGCGGAAGTTTTGATAGCCGAGCAGGAAACAGTTGATGTCGGGACTATAGTAGCTAAACTTTCTACAAGCGATTCGTTAAAGAATAACAAAATGATGAATCCATCGGAATCTTCTGGAACAGTTATTCAAGCAAAAATAGATAATCAAGAAAAGGCTGAACCTATTTTGATGCATGATAATTTTGCTTCCGGCAAATTGGCTCCTGGAGAATTTACTAGCGTTGAAACTGAACCGTCATCATTTTTGTCGCCTTTAGTATTGAACATAGCAAGGCAGGAAAAAGTAAAATTTGAAGAACTTGCGAAAATTAAGGGTACCGGTTTAAGCGGACGCATAACTAAAAATGATCTTTTGAGTTACATAGAAAAAAGAAATCAACAAAAATCTGAACCGGAGCAAAGAGAAATTAAAGAACGAGTAGTCCTCAATACTCCAGGAGAAAATGATAAATCAAATTTCAATTATGATTCGATTAAACCTGCTTATAATTCAAGTGAAGTTGAAATAATTCCGATGGATAATATACGCCAAAGGATTATGCAACACATGATAAACAGCCGTGATACTTCAGTTCATGTTTCAGCAATGCTTGAGGTTGACATGAGCAAGATATATCATTTCATCCAAGAAAACCGCGAAAAATATCTAAAGGAAGAGGGAATTAAATTAACCTATATGCCTTTCATAGCAAGGGCTTGTGTACAGGGATTACAACAATTTCCACTAGTTAACTCTACAATTGAAGGTGCAACGATAATCCGTAAAAAGTATGTAAACCTTGGAATTGCAGTCGCTGTTGAACCGTCGGGATTAATAGTTCCTAATATTAAAGCGGCGGACGAAAAAAACTTAAGCGGACTTGCAAAATCAATAAACGATCTTGCCCAAAGAGCTAGATCTAAAAGACTTACGCCGGATGATATTACAAATGGTACATTCACGATAACTAATTATGGTGTATTTGGAACAATTTTCGGTACCCCTATCATTAACCAACCCGAAGTAGCAATATTGGGAGTTGGAACTGTAACCAAAAAACCTGTTGTTATTGAAGTAGACGGCTCTGACTCAATAGCAATAAAACCGGTAATGGCTTTAACGTTATCTCATGATCATCGCTTGGTCGATGGCATGTTGGGTGGGAAATTCTTAAAGTTCTTAAAAGATACACTCGAGAATTTTAACGGCAAAGCATTTTAATTTAAGGAAATTATTTATATGATAATTAATCAACATCAAAGAACATTTAAAGAAGAGATTGAAAAAGTTAAAATACCTCTAGGTAAAAGACCGGACTGGTTGAAGGTAAAATTGCCCTCCGGAGAGAATTATAATGATGTGAAAACATTAATGCGCGAGCAACATCTTCACACAGTTTGCGAAGAAGCGCGATGCCCAAATATTGCGGAATGCTGGAATAATCGCTCTGCGACATTTATGATCTTAGGAGATACTTGTACTCGTAGTTGTGGATTTTGTAATATCAAAACTGGAATGCCAACAGAACTAGATATTAATGAACCTAGAAGAGTTGCAGATTCTGTAAAAGAGCTTGGATTAAAACATGTAGTTATTACTTCAGTAAATCGCGATGAGTTAATGGATGGCGGAGCCTCAATATTTAATGAAACAATTAAACTAATTAATTTAAGTATGCCTGACACGACCGTAGAGATTCTAATTCCGGATTTTAAAGGTGATGAAAATGCTTTTCAAATAATTATGAAGAATCCACCGGATATTTTGAATCATAATTTGGAAACAGTACCAAGATTATATCACGCCGTACGTCCTCAAGCAAAGTATGAAAGAAGCTTAGCCCTAATAAAGTGGTTCAAGGGAAACTATTTGAGAACTAAAAGTGGTATAATGGTCGGCATAGGTGAAAAGACGGAAGAAGTTTTAGAATTGATGAAAGATTTAGTAGATAATGGATGCGATATTTTAACGATAGGGCAATATTTACAACCAACAAAATTACATTTGCCGGTTGACAGATTTGTTACTCCGGAAGAATTTAGAATGTACAACGTAGAAGGACTTAAAATGGGTTTTAAGATTGTTGAATCTTCACCTTTAGTTAGAAGCTCTTATCACGCCGATAAACATGCAAGAGCAATTTTCTGATAAAAAATCCTCTCAGAATATTTGTAAAGTCTTATGTTAATCATTAAATTTGACAACTTAAATTTTAACCAATAAGGGTTCAAATGAGCGAAACAAAAGGAAAAATTATTCAAGTAATAGGTCCAGTTATTGACCTTGAGTTTGAAGAAGGAAAATTACCCACAATATATAATGCAATCAAAATTCCGAGGATAAGCACTGAAGGTGTAAAGGAAGATTTGATTGCCGAAGTCCAAATGCATCTTGGCGAAGACCGAGTACGAGCAATAGCAATGGATTCTACCGACGGTTTGGTACGTGGCATGGAAGCTATTGATACTGGCAGCCCGATCTCTGTTCCCGTTGGCCCATCTACATTAGGGAGATTAATTAACGTAATCGGTGACGGTATTGATGGATTGGGAGAAATAAAGACTGAGAAAAGATATCCGATACATCGTCCTGCGCCACTATTTAAAAATTTATCGACAAAAAGTGAAATATTTGAAACTGGTATAAAAGTAATTGACTTGATTGAGCCATATTCAAAAGGCGGAAAAACAGGTTTATTTGGCGGTGCAGGAGTTGGTAAGACTGTAATTATCCAGGAATTAATTCACAACATTGCTCAAGAACATGGCGGTTATTCTGTTTTTGCGGGCGTTGGAGAGAGAACCCGTGAAGGAAATGATCTTTGGCTTGAGATGAAAGAATCAGGCGTTTTATCTAAAACTGCTTTAGTATTCGGACAGATGAACGAACCGCCTGGAGCAAGATTGCGAGTCGCTCTTACAGGATTGACCATTTCAGAATATTTTAGAGATGAAGAGGGAAGGGATATTCTATTATTTATTGATAATATTTTCCGTTTCACGCAAGCCGGTTCTGAAGTTAGCGCACTTCTTGGAAGAATGCCATCTGCAGTTGGTTATCAACCTAATCTTGCTACCGAGATGGGAGCCCTTCAAGAAAGAATAACCTCAACTGATAAAGGCTCTATCACTTCAGTTCAGGCAATTTATGTTCCCGCAGACGATTTGACCGATCCGGCTCCGGCTGCAGTATTTGCACATCTTGACGCTACTACCGTACTAAGCAGGCAAATTTCTGAGCTCGGAATTTATCCCGCAGTTGATCCTCTTGACTCAACATCAAGAATTCTTGAACCAGGTATTTTAGGTAAAGAACATTACGAAGTTGCTAAAAATTGCAAAGAGATTCTCCAACAATATAAAGACCTCCAAGATATTATAAATATTTTAGGAATGGATGAACTTTCGGACGAAGATAAAACTGTAGTAAGACGCGCGAGAAGGATTCAAAGATTTTTCAGTCAACCTTTCCATGTAGCTGAACAATTTACCGGTTACAAAGGAAAATACGTGAAGCTTGAAGATACCATTAGGGGCTTCAAAGGGATAATAAATGGTGAGTATGACGAACTTCCTGAATCAGCATTCCTATATGTTGGTACAATTGAGGAAGCAGTTGAAAAAGCAAAAGCGATGAAATAGAAATGGCAGATTTATTTTTAGAAATAGTAACTCCGTCAAAGTCTTCTTTCTCAGGCAATGTAATTTCGATAACTATTCCAGGCGCTATCGGTAGTTTCCAAGTACTAAAAAACCACGCACCTATTATTAGCACTTTTGAAATCGGAGTAATTAAAGTCGAACTATTAAATAAAGCTCCAGAGTATTTTGCTACAAGCGGAGGCACAGTAGAAGTTCTGAATAATAAGATCAGAGTTTTAGCCGATACGGTTGAACCCCTGGCTGATATTGATTTGAATAGAGCAAAACTTTCTCTCGAGAGAGCTAAACATAGATTAGAAAATAGAAATGTAGAAGATATCAATATTGCGCGCGCTGAAGCTGCATTAGCAAGAGCTACGAACAGAATTAAACTGGTAGAAAAATACCAGAACGATAGCTCATTATAAATCTAAAAAATAATTTGAATGATTATGGGATAGACTTTTCTATCCCATTTTTATTTTAAACTAAAAAGCCGCTTTACAAATTGCAAAACGGCTTAAGAAAGTGATTATTATGTAAATTATTTGATTGAGGAAAATCTGGAAGCTACTTCTTCCCAATTAATAACTTTCCACCAATTTTCTATATATTCTGGTCGGCGATTTTGGTATTTCAAATAGTAGGCATGCTCCCAGACATCCAGCCCAAGAATAGGTGTACCTTTTATTTCCGCAACATCCATTATTGGATTATCTTGGTTTGGTGTTGAAGAAACCATAAGTTTTCCGTTCTGAACTAATAGCCACGCCCAGCCCGAACCAAATCTTGTTGCCGCAGCAGTTGTAAACTTAGCTTTAAATTCATCGAAAGAAGTGAAAGTTGCGTTGATAGCATCCGCTAATTTACCTGAAGGTTTACCGCCCCCCCCTTGTTTCATTATTGTCCAGAAGAGGGAATGATTATAATGCCCACCTCCGTTATTTCTTACTGCTGCCGGAACTTTAGAAGCTGTAGCCAACAATTCCTCGAGTGAAAGTTTTTCTAATTCTGTCCCGGTGATAGCATTATTAAGATTGGTTACATACGCGTTATGATGCTTCGTATAATGAATTTCCATCGTCATTTTGTCGATGTATGGTTCAAGAGCATCATATCCGTATTGAAGTTTTGGCAATTCAAATTTACTCATTTTAATTCTCCTTATAAATTATTTTTTATAGTTAATTTTTATTCTAAAATATCAAACTCCGAATGATTCGCCGCATCCACAAGTCTTAGATGCGTTAGGATTGTTAAAGACAAAACCTTTACCATCTAATCCATCGGTAAAATCCAATTCAGTTCCTGATAAATAAAATAAGCTTTTACCGTCTACATACAATTTAATATTGTTTGTCTGGATTAATGTATCGGATTCCTTTTGTTCTGCATCGAATCCCAATGTGTATGTTAAGCCAGAACAACCTCCACCTTTAACTCCAACTCGCAATCCATAATCCAAAGGGACATTGTTTTCCTTCATTATTTGCATTATTTCATTAGCAGCTTTTTCGGTTATCTTTATTTCTGGTTCAATTTGTATGAGTGGCATATATAGAATCCTTATCTCTAATTAAATATTTAAATGTCACAGTGGGTCGCCGATCTTTGTCGTAACGAATTCCGGATAGTTTAATTTCCATCCGGCTTCATTTATTTTTATTAAGATTCCTTGTTCTTCAAAGTGATTTGTTAATTTTTCTGTAATGACTTCAGCTTCGGGCAGAGAAACTTTCTCGCCTTTCTTTTCTAAATATTTCATTACTCCATATTGCAAGTCTCTAAGAAAAATTTTAGAGTTATGGAAAACTGGAAATTTAGCCTTTAAAAAAGTCAGGAATAAAGAGTAATCATTTTGCAGAATATAATTTTTTTTCATCGTTTTATCCCTATTATATCGAAATTTCATATATATAATTAAATCTTTCTTTTAATAGCATTAATTTATTCTTTCATAAATTCAATTGTTGTGATTCAACTTGCATCCAATACGCTAGGTATTTTGGATCAAAAATAACCTTCGGAAATATTTTCCTCCTTCTTTTTTTTATATATGATAAAAGAAATTTTATCATATATAAACATACAGCATAATCCGAAGATTTTCAGAATCGATTTTATTCAATTTGCATCAAACTAAGTGTTAAAAATAAAAAATTTACAATCATTTTTGAGGAACAAATGTTACAGACAAATTTAAAACACATTTTATCGGAAGCAGATTTAAAAAAAGAAACAACTGAAAATGAAAATGTCATGGTATGCTGCGGAAGAATGGGACCAATGTGCGTGCCTGTTTATGGTATAATGGAAGAATTAGAATCTGAATATTCTCACGTCGCTTTCAGAGATATGGAATTCGATTCTCCAGATGCAAAGGCAATAAGAAATTTACCAGAGTGCAGAGGTTTTGCAGGGCTTCCTTTCACCGTGTATTTTAAGAACGGGAAAGTTGCAAATGCCACCAGCAGCATACAATCAATGGAACAGGTAAAATCTATTCTTGATTCTGAGTTCAAAAAATAATTTATGGCTTATTAAAAATGCTTAATGAATATTATGACACTATAGTGATTGGTGGTGGACCGGCAGGTTTAACTGCCGGTATTTATCTTTCACGCTCGAAGATGAAAACGTTAATTTTAAATGAAGGAACTGTGGGCGGACAAATTATTTTAACTCATGAAATTGCTAATTATCCCGGAATAGAGAAAATATCAGGCTATCAGTTAGCTAATGTTATGAAGAGTCAAGCAAAAAGCTTTGGTTGTACAATAAAGTCCAATATAAAAATTACTGGAATGGATTTGACCGGAGATGTAAAAGCTGTGGGAATAAATAATAAAGAAATTTATTCTGCCGGCTCGGTTATTTTCGCTACTGGGGGAAGGTCTAGGAACTTAAATGTTCCAGGCGAAGAGAAATTTAAGGGTAAAGGGATTTCCTATTGCGCAACTTGTGACGGTGATTTTTTCCAGGATAAAAATATTATTGTCGTCGGAGGTGGTAATTCTGCGCTTGAGGAAGCTGTTTCGCTGACTAAATATGCAAGTACAGTTACAATTGTTCATCAATTTGAGAATTTTCAGGCTTTTGAACACGCAGTAGAAGAAGCCCAAAATAATCCGAAAATAAACTTTATGATGGGATCAAAAATTAAAGAATTTATCGGAGAGAATTCTCTTGAGAAAGTTATAATAGAAAATCTGAACACTCTTGAAATTTCTGAAATGAATATTGAAGGTGTATTTATTTTTATTGGCTATCAGCCGAATACAGAATCTCTTAAAGGGATTATAACTTTAAACGACAAAAATGAAATTATTGTGAATGAGAATTACGAAACAAATATCCCGGGAGTTTTTGCAGCAGGTGATTCAATTCAAAAAAAATACAGGCAAATAACCACTGCCGTTGCAGATGGAACAATCGCAGCCTTAAGCGCTATCGAATATATTAACAGTACCAAAATTCTAAATCATGCATAGTTTTTTTCAAAGCTAAAACATCAAAATAATCTTGGCTATAAAGCCCATGCAATTTGGAAGGGCTATAGCATTATCTAAATTATTTGTAAATTCATTCTGTAAAGTTTCTTAAAGAAGGAGACAGAATGAATTTTAATTATTTAAAAAGACTTTCCATTATTTTATTTTTCCCAGCTTCTATAGTTTATAGCCAATCCGGAAAAGTTGTCCTAGTTTCAATGCCGGATGATCGGAACCCCGTTGAAACTTCAATCGCAATCAATCCCAAAAGTCCCAAAAACATAATCGCCGCTTTCTTTCATACGATAAAGGTCTACCAGGATTTACGGATTTTACTTATACTTCATTTGATGGCGGCTTAACTTGGAAAGAAGTTAGAACCGATAACCCACAAAAAAGGATTCAAGGAGATGATGCTGTAGCATTCGGCAAAGATGGTATTGCGTATCATTCTTATCTTTCCTTTTACGGATTGGAAAATGAAAAATCAAAACGACCTTCATCTGGAATATTTATTAACTCTTCTTCAGATGGAGGAATTACCTGGCCGACACGTTCCATTGTCGTAGATCACATAAATACTTCCGCACCGATGGAAGATAAACCTTATGTCGTTGTAGATAATTCTGATTTATCAAAATATAAAAATAATGTTTATGTGGCTTGGACACATTTTCAGAATTATGGGAGCAATGATCCTGCCGACTCCTCTCAGATATATTTCTCTAGCTCTATCGACAGCGGAAAAACATTTACGTCACCGGTAAGAATTTCTACAACTGGCGGGGATTGCAGAGATAGTAGCAACACTGTCGAGGGTGCAATTACTTCAGTCGGGCCAGAAGGTGAAATTTATATAGTATGGGCTGGTCCTAAGGGTTTGGTATTTACTGAATCAGTAGACGGTGGAAAAACATTTAGCCCAGAAAAAGTAATTGGCTTTATTTATCATGGATGGGATATGAAAGTTCAAGGTATTGAAAGAGCCAACGGAATGCCTGTCACAAAAACTGATTTAAGCAATGGAAAATATAAAGGATCGATTTACATTAATTGGTCTGATGATAGGTTTGGCGATCCGGATATTTTTCTTAAATATTCGCGTGATGGAGGTAAAACCTGGTCGAATACTATTCGCGTAAACGACGACAGCCTAAGAAACGGAAAAGCGCAATTCTTTACTTGGATGTCTGTCGATCCGGTTGATGGCTCCGTAAATATTGTTTTTTATAATAGGGGGGATACTTTTGGAAATCTAACCGGTGTTACTCTTGCCAGAAGTATAGATGGCGGTAAAACTTTTGTAAACTACAAACTGAATGTTGATTCATTCGACTGCAATAATAAAATCTTTTTCGGTGATTATACGGGTATTGACGCCTATGATGGATTTGTTATTCCAATATTTATGCACTTTATTGACAAAGTAAACATATCAGTATCAGCAGCGTTATATCATTTTAAACCAGGTACACAAGAACAAAAATAGATTTATCATCTAAATGGAAATATGATGTGCAAAATGTGGTCTTGAATTTACAAATTTATTATTAAGTTTATTCCGTAAATTAAATTTTGAAGGAAGTTATTATGGACAATATTGATCAAAAACCAAAACATGATACTGAATTTAAGTTCCGGAAATATTTTATTTTTTTAATATTGTTATTTCCTATTGTAGTATCTTCTACTGTTTTCCCAAAGGATAGTGAAAAAGACATCTTACGCGCAACTTTAAAGAATGGTCTGCGTGTAGTTATTGTTAGGAATACATTAGCTCCGGTTGTTACAACCGAGATCAACTATATAGCCGGGTCCAATGAAGCGCCCAAAGGTTTTCCAGGTACTGCCCATGCTCTTGAACATATGATGTTCAGAGGCAGTAAAGAACTCTCAGCGGATCAACTTGCTGACATTACCGCTGCAATGGGAGGAGATTTTAACGCCGATACCCGTCAAACCGTTACTCAATTTTTCTTTACCGTACCTTCCGAAGACTTAGACGTTGCACTTCACATCGAAGCAATAAGAATGAAAAGTCTATTAGCAACTGATTCTCTTTGGAAGAATGAGCGAGGAGCAATTGAACAAGAAGTGGCTTCCGATCTTTCCAATCCCCAATATGTTTTCTACACAAAACTTTTAAAAGAAATGTTCAATGGGACACCTTATGATCATGATGCTCTTGGAACACGTCCTTCGTTCGATAAAACGACTGGAGCAATGCTTAAAAATTTTCACGACACGTGGTACACACCTAACAACGCTGTTCTTGTTATTGTTGGAGATATAAATCCTAATGCGGCACTAGATAAAGTGACCAAATTATTTGAAGCAATCCCTTCAAAGAAGACTCCAGATAGACCTGAAATAAATCTTAAGCCGATCAAAGCAGACACATTAAATTTAAAGACAGACCTTCCATATGGTTTAGCGTTAATTACCTTTCGATTACCTGGTTCAGATAACCCCGATTATTCAGCAGTGCAAATTCTATCCGATGTTTTAAGCAATCAAAGGGGAAATCTTTATTCAATGTTAGTTCCAACAGGTAAAGCACTTTATGCAGGATTTCAATATAGCGATCTTCCACAATCAGGATTGGGGTTCGCGCTTTCAGTTTTTCCGAAAGGTGCAGACTCAAAATATCTTATTAAAGAAGTTCAATCAATTTTGGATAAAGAAATTCAAAATGGTTTGTCTGAAGATTTAGTAGAAGCGGAAAAACGACATGAACTTGCAGATGCAGAATTTCAGAAAAACTCCGTATCTGGGCTCGCATCGGCATGGTCTGAAGCGGTTGCTGTGGAAGGAAGAAATTCACCAGAAGATGATTTGAATGCAATAGAAAAAGTGACTGTTGCTGATGTAAATCGAGTTGCAAAAAAATATTTAGATTTCAATCATGCAATCTTTACAATACTCACTCCACAATCATCCGGCAAACCAATTTCCCAGAAAGGATTTGGAGGATCGGAATCTTTCGCTCCAAAAAATCCAAAAGAAGTCGAGCTTCCATTATGGGCTTCCAAAGCTTTAGGGAGATTATCTGTACCGGTATCCGACGTAAATCCTACAGTTACAATATTACCAAATGGAATTAAGCTAATTGTTCAACCCGAAACTGTAAGTAATACTATAAGTGTTTACGGAGAAATTAAAAATAATTCTGCACTTGAAACTCCAAAAGGCCATGATGGCGTTGACGGAGTATTACAACAATTATTCTCTTATGGCTCAAAAAATTTAGACAGAATAGACTTCCAGAAAGCTTTGGATGATATAGGTATTTATGAATCTGCCGGAACTTCATTCTCTGTTAAAACACTTTCTAATCATTTTGATAAAGCCGTAGAATTACTTGCAGAAAATGAATTAAACCCCGGTTTGCCTGATAATGCTTTTAACATATTAAAGATGCAATCTGCCGCAACAGTCGCCGGTGAATTAAATAGCCCTGATTACTTATTTGGTAGAGCTTTAACCAAAGCACTTTATCCGGAGAATGATCCGATACAACGCGAGGCAACTCCCAAGACCATTAATTCACTTAAGCTAAAAGATGTTAAAGATTATTTTGCAAAGGTATATCGCCCCGATTTAACAACTATTGTAGTAATAGGAAATGTTAGTCCCGATATGGCTAAAAAAGTTATTGAAAAATATTTTGGTAGTTGGAAAGCTGAGGGACAAAAACCAGAGACAGAATTTCTACCAGTGCCATTAAATAAACCTGTAACATCTTCTGTACCGGATCAGAGTCGAGTTCAGGATAAGGTAACTCTTGCTCAGACGTTAGCGCTTACCCGTTCTAACCCTGATTATTATGCGCTTGAACTTGGGAACCATGTTCTTGGCGGTGCTTTTTATGCAACAAGATTTTATAAGGATTTGCGTGAGAACGCAGGTTTAGTTTATTATGTTACCTCGTCTTTTAACATAGGGAAAACGCGTGCGAATTACTCGGTAAATTATGGATGTGATCCTCCAAATGTTTTAAAAGCTCGAGCGATTATTGAACGTGACTTGAAGCAAATGCAAACTAATAATGTAACTGCGCATGAACTCGAACAGGCAAAGGCAATGCTTATGCGAGAAATTCCTCTTTCCGAAGCAAGTTTAAGTAGTATTGCAGGTGGTTTACTTTCGCGCTCAGTTAGTGAGCTTCCCTTAGATGAACCTACAATTGCTGCTAAAAAATATCTCCAATTGAATGCTAATGATGTTAGGAGAGCTTTTGCAAAGTGGATTCGTCCTGTGGATTTTGTTCAAGTCACCGAAGGACCAAATCCAAAATAGTTAGGTTGTGGCTTATGTGGTTTTAAAATGATGGATTGAAGGAATTTAATTTCACCATCATTCCATCTTTCCATAAATCTAAAACACAAATAATATGACTTATTTTTTTCCAAATGTTTGTTAGAGACTAAAATGGGAAGTATTTGAATTCTGAGATTATCAATACTAGTTGTAAAAAAAATCTTCATTTGATATATTTGACATAATGAAAAATTACCTAAAAAATCCCCGTATAAAAAGAATCTTATACTATTTAGCAGGCTTCTTTATATTCGTTTTAATAATGAATTATATTGTTATGCCGTGGTATGTCGACGAACCCGAAAAACCAGTTCCTAAAGTAATTGGGTTAAATACAGATGATGCTATTAGTATTTTACGGAATGCAGATTTGGTTCCTGTTATTGGCGATACAACTTACGATGAAAAATATCCCAAAGGCAGCATAATTTATCAACGTCCGAATGCGGGAGAAATTGTTAAAATTAATAGAAGAATATATTTATTTATTAGCGGCGGTGAACCGATTGTGGCTGTACCGGTATTGATAGGAAAATCGATTCGTGATGCAAAATTTAGTCTGGAAAGAGTGGGGCTAAATCTCGGAAAGATAGATTCAGTTGCATCTACTAATCCATCTAATATGATATTTGATCAACAATTTGCTGCGGGCACGCCCCTAAAAAAAGGGGACTACGTTGGCGTTTCTTTAAGTATCGGTAATAATGCTAACGGAATTATTGTGCCAAATCTAATCGGGAAATCTCTTACTGAAGCAGAAAAAATATTGGTTGACAGTACTTTGAAAGTTGGAAAGATTAATTATCAACCTTCTGTTTCTTTACTACCAAATACTGTTCTTGATCAATATCCAAGCAATGGAATCCGAGTAACTTCGGGCTCGTCAATAGATTTATTTTTAACAAAACCTACAAACACAGAAAACAGACAATAAAAGTGAAACAAATGGCAATTCTAGCTCCTTCAATTTTAGCAGCGGACTTATCTAATCTTGCTCAACAAATTAGAATGGTAGAAATAGCGGGAGCAAATTGGATCCATTGCGATATTATGGACGGACATTTTGTCCCTAACATAACTTTCGGCCCAATCATTGTAAAAGCAGCTAGAAGAGTTACCAAGCTTCCGCTTGACGTTCATTTGATGATTGAAAAACCTGATAATTACCTGGAAGATTTTATTAAGGCAGGGGCGACTACAATTACAGTGCATCAAGAAGAAGTTATTCATTTAAATAGAACAATCAATGAAATTAAAACACTTGGCGCAAAAGCCGGCGTAGCAATAAATCCATCAACACCTGTAAGTACGCTTGAGGATATTGCAGAGTTTGTAGATCTAGTTTTGATAATGTCTGTCAATCCAGGTTTTGGCGGACAGACATTTATTAATAATTCTTTAAGGAAAGTTGGGGAAGTCGCCGAATTAAGAAAAAAGTTAAACGCAAATTTCCTAATCGAAATAGACGGTGGGATAGATAGGGTTACGGCAAAGCAATCGCTTGATGCTGGGTGTGATGTCCTTGTCGCCGGTACATCAATATTTAAAAGCGATAATATTTCTGCGGCAACTATAGAACTAAAAAATCTTATTGGCTAAATGAGAATATTCGGCTAATAGACATTCCGAAAGCAAGCCTTATTTTTTATGACTCATTCTTAGAATTGTTAAAGGATGTTTTTTGATTATTCAGATAATAAATCTTTCCCCCGTTGAAGTCTTCAAACAGTACAGCGATATGTATAAAATATATCGAGACGAACATCAACAAGGAATTACCGGTTTAGAAATTAGATCTATTCCCAGAAGACTTTCACAAGAAGTTCAGAACATAGTTTTAAGGGGAGAAGTAACTTCCTATATGCAGGACACTAAAACCGGAGAAATAAATTTATTTATACTCGCTTCTATTAAAGAGCTGAAAGAACTATCAAAAAGAATTTTATCGCTCGGCAATGAAGACATTGGTCATAATATCCACAATATAATAAACAACTTTGAGGATTATGATTTAAATAAATATTTAATCGGAAAGAAGGAATTTAATTTTAATAATGCTTATGTTATGGGAATTCTAAATGTAACTCCGGATTCATTTTCAGACGGAGGATTATATTATGACAAAGACTCAGCAGTTAAGCATGCGATAAATATGATTGACTTAGGTGCGGATATTATTGATATCGGTGGAGAATCAACACGTCCTGGTTCGGAAATTGTTTCTGCACAGGAAGAAATGAAGAGAGTAATTCCAGTATTGGAAAAAATAATTTCTGAAAAACCGGATGCAATTATTTCAATTGACACAAATAAAAAAATAGTTGCGGAAAAGGCTTTAGAAATAGGCGCAAAAATAATAAACGATATTAGCGGTTTATCTTTCGATCCGGAAATTGCGGATGTTGTGAAAAAACACGATGCTACATTAGTCATAATGCACATGAAAGGGACTCCTAAGAATATGCAGCTTAACCCTTCATATGATAATGTCATAAAAGAAATTTATGATTTCTTTTATGAAAAAATAGCATTTGCAAAAACGATAGGGATAGATAAATTATTTATAGACCCAGGAATTGGATTTGGGAAACGGATAGAAGATAACTTTGAAATTATTAGAAGGTTAGGAGACTTCAAAAGTCTCGGAATTCCCTTGATGATCGGAATTTCAAGAAAATCCTTTTTGGGCAAAACATTAAATCTTGATGTAAATTTGCGTGACACAGCAACATCTATTGCCGAATCAATTTCAATAAAGAACGGCGCAAGAATTATTAGAACGCATAATGTAAATTATGGCGTACAAGTTTGTAAACTTTTAAATTATCTTACTTAGAAATGATCGAACTTTTTAAAATTGGATTTCTTACTGTCTCATTCACTGATATTATAGACATTTTAATAGTCACGTTTATTATTTATAAACTTTACGTGCTTTTGAACAGAACCATTGCTGCACAAATATTTATCGGCTTGATGATAATTCTATTTTTATCTTTTATTGCTCAGGCGGTAAACTTAAAAGTTCTAAGTTGGTTATTAAGATTCGTAACTGATGTTTGGGTAATTGCTTTTGTAATTTTATTTCAACCGGAAATACGAAGGTTGCTTGTAATTGTTGCAAGAAATCCATTTTTCAGAATGTTTGTAAAATCCGAATCTCTACAGTCAGCCTCTATAATTACCGAAGCGGCATTTGATCTTTCACAGCGCCAACACGGAGCTTTAATGGTAATTGTTAAGTCGACAGGGATTAGAGGTTACGTTGAAACCGGGGAAATAATGAACGCAAAGCTAAGCGCAGCACTGCTTGAGTCCATCTTTTTCCCGCGTTCACCTATGCATGACGGTGCAGTTGTAATTAATAAAGATACCATTGAAGCAGCCCGCTGTACATTACCCCTTTCAATAACTACTAGAGTGAATGGAGAAAGCTTAGGCATGAGGCATCGTGCTGGACTTGGAATATCTGAGCAAGCGGACGTTATTAGCGTAATAGTATCTGAAGAAACTGGAAGCATTTCTGTTGCCGAAGATGGTCAACTCTATAAAGGACTGTCTAAAGAAGCATTAAGAAATAAATTATCTAAGGCTTTTAAGGTACCAACCACAAAAGGATGGCGAAGGTTAATTGAACAATATATTAAAGAAAAATAAGGTTTGTGCAGTTATTCCGTTTTACAACGAAAGTGAAAATATAAACGGCATAATTAGAGAAACATTACCCTTTGTAGATAAAATATTTGCAGTCAATGATGGTTCTACTGATGATTCTCTAACAAAAGTTTTTAAAGACGATAGAGTGACGTTAATAAGTTATCAGGATAACAGGGGCAAAGGTTTTGCCTTAAACGCTGGATTTAAAAAAAGCATTGAAGATAATTATGATTTTACAGTTACGATTGATGCAGACTTTCAACACAAACCTGAATATATTCCGAGCTTGATTAAAGGTCTTGAAAATAATGATGTGATTATCGGCAATAGATTAAATAAATTGAACCGTATGCCGTTTCTAAGAATTTTAAGCAATAAGATTACCTCGTTTTTATTAAGCGTTAAAACAAAAGAGAAAATATTGGATAGTCAATGCGGTTTCAGAGTGTACAGGACGAAAATATTAACGTCCATATTGCCGTCATTTACAGGATTTGAAGCTGAGAGCGAAATTATCTTGAATGCTTCGAAAAATAACTTTAGAATTGCTTTTGTTTACATTCCAACAATTTACAATAATGAAAAAAGCAAAATGAAACCTTTAAATGCAATTAAAGGTTTTATAAAGGTAATGCTGAAATAATTTATGATGAAGAATAAGAAGTGGAAAATAAAGGGCTTAAAAGACGATACGCCTTTGAGTGAAACTTCAAGAATTGTACTGCGGCAAAAATTAAATGGTGTTTTAAGCTCAATAAAAAAATACTTTATCAATACCTCTCCTGAAAATTTGCATAATCTTAGGATAGCATTAAGGCGGCTTAGGTACAATCTGGAAATCTTTATTTCTTGTTTTGATGAGAAAAAAATTATATTATTTTATCAGAAAGTTGAAAACCTTCAAGATGTTACTGGAAATTTAAGGGATCTGGATGTGTTATCGAAAAATATTGAGTTGAATAGCGCTCCCGGTGAAAATGACAAAATGAAATTGCTAAGTGAAAAAGTTGAGATTCAAAAGAAAGAATTATTTGACGGGCTTAAATTAAGCTTAATGGAATTTCTTCATAGCAAAAACCTAAAAGAATTTAAGAAAATGATTTATAATTGAAGGAGGAAAAATGAAACTTAAATATTTTTCGCACTCTGCATTTCAAATTACTGCAAATAATGGAAAAATAATATTGATAGATCCCTTTTTAGACGGCAATCCGACATCGCCGGAAAAGTCAGATAATATAAATGCGGATTACATTATATTAACCCACGCACACGGCGATCATATCGGAGATGCTTTCAAGATTGCAGAGCGATGCGGATCAACCTTTATTTGCGTCAATGAACTCGCAAATTACTGCCAGGCAAAAGGATTTACTGCACACAACATGCATATAGGTGGCGGTTTTAATTTTGATTTTGGAAAAGTGAAATTTACAATAGCTCATCATGGTTCAATAACTCCGGAAGGGCAATATGCCGGTGAACCAGCAGGTGTCATTATCACTATAGGGAAAATTTCTATTTATCATACCGGCGACACCGGTCTATTTTATGATATGAAACTTATTGGAGAAATGACGCCCGTTGATATTATGCTGCTTCCTATCGGAGATAATTTTACGATGGGAATTACCGATGCCGTGAGAGCTGTTGAATTAGTAAACCCTAAATTAGCAATCCCAATACATTTTAACACATTTCCGGTAATTGCAGCAAACCCAAAGGAGTTTAAGGATAAAATAGAAGACAAAGGTTTTCAGTGCAGAATTCTTAATTATGGCGAAGAAATAGAATTTTAGTTTTCCCGGTCATAAATTATACTTTTTACGAAAAAATATTTTTAAAGAAATATTTAAAAGCTTATCTTAGAATCGTTTTATAATTTCAGTTTAATAAATTAGGTCTTAATGGGAAAAGTAATTTCTATAGCTAATCAGAAGGGCGGAGTCGGAAAAACTACAACCTCAATAAATCTTTCATCATCTCTGGCAGCTGCGGAGAAAAAGACATTACTTATTGATATTGACCCGCAATCTAATTCATCATCAGGTTTAAGCGTTACAAATCATTCTCCATCAGTTTACGAAGTTTTGATTGGTCAGGAAGATATAAGTAAAGTAATAATTAATAGCTTTATGCCATATCTTGATATCTTACCTTCAAATATTAATCTTGTAGGAGCGGAGATTGAGATGGTTGATATGCCAGAACGCGAAAAATTAATGGGAAAGGCTATAAATCAAATAAAAGACAAATACGATTATATATTGATAGACTGTCCGCCATCTCTTGGATTATTAACGTTAAATTCGCTTACTGCTTCTGATTCCGTTTTAATTCCGGTACAGTGCGAATACTTTGCTCTTGAAGGATTGGGACAACTTCTAAATACAATTAACATTGTCAAAAATCATTTTAACAAAAATTTAACTATCGAAGGAGTATTATTGACAATGTTCGATATCCGTCTTCGATTGTCGCAGCAAGTAGCAGATGAAGTAAGAAAATATTTTGGTGAAAAAGTTTATAAGACAGTGATTCATCGCAATGTTAGGATATCTGAAGCCCCTAGTTACGGCAAACCGGTTATCTTATATGATGCAGTTTCAACAGGGTCTAAAAATTATATTTCATTAGCAGCTGAGTTATTGGAAAGAAATTCAACAGAAGTTAAATAAGTATGAGCAAATTGAAATCAAGCCTTGGAAGGGGATTAGATGCTTTGATCAATCAACAAAATTTTGATGAAAGCAATCCTGTGTCTAATTATAAAGAAATTAAAATTGATGATGGAAAAGATTATGACATACTTGTAAAAATTCCCGTCGGTATGATCTCTCCTAATCCTTATCAACCAAGGATGAACTTTGACCCTGAAGCACTGGATGAATTAAAGAGATCAATACTTTCCAACGGACTTATTCAGCCAATAACAGTTAGAAGATTTGAAAATAAATATGAGCTAATTTCGGGAGAACGCAGATTAAAAGCATGTAAAGATATCGGCTACAGAGATATCCCCGCTTACGTAATCAAGGTCGAAACCGAAGAGGCAATGCTTGCTATGGCTCTGATAGAAAATATTCAGCGCGAAAAATTAAATCCGATTGAAATTAGCATTGCCTACAAACGTTTGATGGATGATTGTCATCTTACTCAAGAACAGATTGCAGAAAAAGTTGGTAAAGATAGAACTACAATAGCAAATACTATTAGATTGTTGAAGCTACCGAAGGAAATTCAAGATAGTTTAATAAAAGAAGAAATTACATCGGGGCACGCAAGGGCTTTAATAAATCTGCCTAGTCCGGAGTTGCAGCTTGAAACCCTTTACAAAATTAGAGAAGGAAATTTGTCAGTTCGAAAAGTTGAACAATTAGTCAAAAAACTTTTAAGATTTCCGGAGGTAGAAAATAAAAGAGCTATTTCATTCGTCCCTAAGACGAATTCCATTTCGGCAAACTTAAGTGATATCGAAGACAAACTAAGGAAGGTATTCGGAACAAAAGTTTTGTGTAAACAAAAACAGGATGGATCCGGCGAAATTACAATTGAATTTTATTCCTACGAAGAATTAGAAAGACTATTTGAACTCTTTGAAATCATTAGCAAATCATATAATTAAATCTTTAGTGTTAATTTTCTTTGTTTCATCAATTCAATTTGCCCAGCAAATTTCTTTACCACAGAAAAATAACTCTTCTCTTGATTCCGTTTTTGTTATGACTAAATCTCCTTGGGGTGCTGTTCTAAGAAGCGCTATTCTTCCGGGCTGGGGACAATTTTATAACGAGTCTTATGTGAAGATACCGATTATCTGGGGTCTCGGAGCATGGTTTATATACAATTGGAATTGGAACAATAAGAATTATCAACAATATAAAAATCTTTATATTCAAACTAATAATGAGAATTATAAAACAGTACGGGATCTATATCACGATCAACGTGACTTGTTTTCTATCTATATGGGATTAACCTATTTCCTAAATTTAGTTGATGCTTATGTCGATGCTGAGCTATTTGATTTTACTGTGAAAGAAAATAATTACTCGGGTCAACCAATGTTAAATTTAAGGATCAAATTTTAATGAAAAATTCAGTCTCATGTAAACAATGCGGTTCTGAAAATCCATTCTATAAATTAACATGCGACAGTTGTAAAACTTATCTCCGTGAACGTGTTTACAATATTGATTTGTGGAATATAATGGGGTTGTTGGTGGAAAATCCAAAAGAAGCTTTTACGAAAATAATATTTTCCGAACATAAGAATTTCATCTCTTTTATTATTTTGTTGGTTACCGGAAAATTATTAATAGATCTGATGTTTTTATCTTTGGTAACTCATAAGGAGGAGCCTTCGTTCGGCAATTTATTATATGTTTATTTAATTATCATAGCTTCTTTAATTGCATTCATAATATTGTTCTCGGTGCTATTTAAAATTATTAATGGCATATTCGGACTTAAAACCAGAGTTAAGGATGAATTTGCAATCCTAACTTATTCTATGTTTCCCAATATTTTTGGTTTGATTATTTTATTTACGATTGAAGTAACTGTGTTTGGAGGAAATATATTTTCGAATAATCCATCACCTTTTAATCTAAAGGAATTTTTTGCCTATGCGTTGCTTGCTTTTGAGGTGCTTCTTATCTTATGGAGCCTATTTTTAACAGGGGCAGGGATGTTAAGGCAGACAAATAATTTAATTTATTCGGTTTGCTTGGCCCTGATTTTCAATTTATCTCTTTATTATTTGTTGTACATAGGCTCAATTTTCTTATTCAGGTAATAACAATACAGATTATGAAATATATTTTTATTTCATAAATATGAATTTGAAAAAAAAAAATCGACTATCGCACCATAACGTATTCCTTTAGTGCTTACCGAAACAGAATTAAGGCCCATCAATCTCATAATCCTTTCTAAAATAAAAGTTCCGGAGAGAAGAACGTCTTCGCGTCCTTTTACCACTGTTTTATATTTTTTCAAAATATCCTTTGAGGATAGATTTGAAATCTCTTCAAATAATTTATTAATGTCTTGGATTGTTAAAATACTTCCTTCAATTAACTCTTCATCAAAAGAAGTTAACCCTTGTTTAATGCAGGCAAGTGTTGTCGGTGTTCCGGCGATGGCAATTGCCGAATCAGCTTGAAACTGGTTTATAGAAACTCCCTCTAATTTAGTCGAAATTTCACTACCTAAATTATCTATCTCTAAAGCTAGAGGCGGATCATGCTTTAAATATTTTTCAGTACCGGCAACGGCTCCAATCAAAAAACTTTTGCTATATGAAATATTTATTCCCTCACCAAATACTATTTCAGTGCTGCCTCCTCCAATATCAATTATTAGATTTTTACCCTTTCCCTTAAGATTAAAAGTGGCACCAAGGTAAGAGTATCTAGCTTCTTCTTCACCGGAGATTATTTTAACATCAAAATTAAATTTAGATTTAATTTGCTTAACTAATTCCATGTTATTTGAAGCTATTCTAAAAGCATTTGTAGCAGTTACTAAAATATGATTGCAGCGATGATTTAATATTATTTTGTAATATTGTTCCAGAATGTCAAACATAGCTTCGATTTGTGGCGTGAGAATTCTTCCACCATGATATAAGCCTTTACCAATTCGCGGAATTCGAAACTCGTTTGAAATAGTCTTTATGCGTCTTTCTCTAATGTCAATTTCAGCGATTAGTAAAAGAATTGTATTAGTACCGATATCAATTGAAGCAATAGTCATTATTTTTTTTTATTTTTAATTTATACAAATAAAGATAATTATGAAAAACCAAAACTTAATTTCAAAAATCTTTTTATATCTTGCTGCTTTAACCGGAATCCTTTGGATTGGCTCCTATATATCTAGGCTAATTTTATCATACCAGTTATTTGACGGCATAGATTTCACCTTGCGAACTTACATAAATAATCAGAATTTACCCGCAATCTTTACCATCCTTGATGCGGCTACGATTTTGACCTTTCTCGTTTACGCAATGTTCATTTTATTTTTTACCTTATTTTTAGTCACATCAAAAATTAGCTTAAGGCAAAACGGTTGGCTCTTTATAGTCAGCTTAATAATCTTTCTTACGCTTCCGTTTGAGGCTTACCTAATGATTATAGATTATAAAACAATAATGATGATCAATTTCGGTCATTTTGACCAGGCTACTTTATTAAGTTTGTATATTAAAAGATTTAAAATATTAGGTAGTTTTCCGATCATAGAAATATTAAGCTATTTTGCAGTGTTATTTTTTTCATTGTTTCGTCCCTTAACGAGAATAAATATTAAGCAAAATGAAAATTAAAGAAAAAGAATTTGAAGAAATATTACAAGAACTCAAATCACTTTCTGCTCAATTAGGCGCAGAAGTTCGATTTGAAAAGGGAGATTTTAAGGGAGGTTATTGCCTTTTAAAAGAAAACAAAGTAATTGTAATCAATAAAATGGCAAACCTTCAACGAAAAGTAATGATTTTGTCAATGGCACTTAAGGAATTGGGGATCGACCAAATTTATCTAACACCAAAGATTAGAGAAATTATTGAGGAAATGAGTGAGGTAAAATGAAAATTCTGGTAATCAATGGCCCTAACTTAAATAAATTAGGAATTAGAGATAAAAGTCATTACGGCAAATTAACGCTTGATAAAATACAGACCTTGCTGATTAAAGAGATTAACAATGTAGACTTTTCATTCATTCAATCAAATATTGAAGGCGAAATAGTGAACCTAATCCAAAAAGCAGAGAAATCTTTTGATGGATTAATTATTAACCCTGGTGGGTATGCACATACTTCAGTTGCAATAAAAGATGCCTTAGAAGATTGTAAGATTGTTAAAATAGAAGTCCATTTGTCCCATTTAGCCAAAAGAGAAGACTTTAGACAAACCCTTATAACTGCTTCCTCCTGTGATGGATATATTAGCGGTTTTAAAGAAAATAGTTATATGGCGGCAGTATTTTTAATTATTAAATTAAATAGTACAGGAAGGTGAAAGTTGATTAAAGCTGTTATCTTTGACCTGGATAATACATTAGTAGATTTCATGAAAATGAAACGTCTTTCGATAGAAGAAGCCATTCGCGCAATGGTTGATTCGGGACTTCAGATTTCAATCGAAGAATCTAATAAAATTATTGATGAAATTTACAAGGAACAAGGAATTGAATATCAAAAAGTATTTGATGTCTTTTTACAACGTGTATTAAAAAAAGTTGATTATAAAATTCTATCAGCTGGAATAGTTGCATATAGACGGGCAAGGGAAGCGGCACTGATACCTTACCCTCATGTTTATCCTACATTACATCAATTGGTTAAGATGGGAATGAAAATGGGGATAGTTTCAGACGCTCCGACAAAAGAGGCTTGGCTCAGGCTGGCTTACTTAAATTTCCATCACATTTTTGATGCTGTAGTCACATTTGAAGACACTGGTGAAAGGAAGCCACATTCTGCACCATTTTTGATGATTTTGCAAAAACTAAATGTTGCTCCCGATCAAGCACTAATGGTAGGTGATTGGGCTGAACGTGATATTTTAGGCGCTTCTCAAGTCGGTATGAAAACTGCCTTTGCAAAATATGGGGACACGTTTAACACCCAAATACATAATGCTGATTATGAACTTAATGATATTAGCGAGCTAATAAAAATTATCCTTAAAGAAAATAGCTATTAAACAAAAGTAGTTAAAGATTAAATTTATTTGATTTGTTGATATTGATATTATTAAATGAATTAGTTATTTTTATATCAAATCTCAACGAGAAAATATGAAAGATCTTTCGATCAAAAAACTTTACTATTCCATCAGCGAAGTAAGTAAAATTACTGAAGTTGAGCAATACGTTCTAAGATATTGGGAAACTGAATTTGAAGAATTAAGTCCCCAAAAAAATCGCGCTGGAAATAGAATCTATATTAATAAAGATATTCAGCTAATATTAAAAATTAAAATATTATTACGAGACAAGAAATATACAATTGAAGGTGCGAAGAAAGTGCTAGGTAATTTCGAACCTGAAATTACGAATATTGCTCAAGAAATCAAGGTTGAACAGATCAAGAATACACATACTTTTGTTGAGAATAAAAAAGAAAAACTTAATTCTCCTAAAAAAGATCTCGAAGAAGTAAAGGAAGTTTTAGAATACATACTTTCTAAATTATAATTTAATCGGAACGTGGCGCAGCCCGGTAGCGTACCTGAATGGGGTTCAGGTGGTCGTGGGTTCAAATCCCACCGTTCCGACAATTCTATCGTTTTTTTGAGCACTATCTTTTTACTTAGAAATACTGGACGTGTTTATTTAACAAATTCCTAAAGGACAGCATGATTAATATGCATTGTTCTATCCAACTAATTCTCCTATAACAATACAAAAAAAGAATAGCACCAATCAAACCTAATTTCTCAATACACTTTGAATGCACTCTGAATACACTGTGAATGCACTTCTTATGCCTTCATCTTGTACTTATCAACCTTATTAACTTCTATCTTTTCCATAATCAAACTATAGAAATTCTCTCCTGATAGCTCAATCAGCAATTAATAATCAAATCATTCATCAATTTCTAATTGATACTGTACAAAACATCCCTTCCTATGTCAAATCGCACTTCAATTTTATAAAACGAAATTTATTCCGTAATTTTAACCTAACAATTTAAATAAAGAATAAATGAAATTACGACTTAATGCCGATAAACCTAAATGCCATTGTGGAATATTTGGAATTTTTGGTACAGACGAAGCAGCAGTTAATACATATTATGGTCTTCACGCACTTCAGCATCGCGGACAGGAAGCAAGCGGCATTGTAACACGAGATTTTAACGGAAAAGGAAAACCAATTTTTAATATCCACAAAGGCGAGGGATTGGTATCCGAGGTATTTGCAGACTCCAAAATATTTAAAAATGTTTTAACCGGAAATGCCGCAATAGGTCATAATCGATATTCCACGACTGGTTCATCCGACTCAAGAAAAAATATTCAACCGTTTGTAGTTAATTATCGATTGGGAAATTTAGCAGTTGCTCATAACGGCAACTTAACTAATGCTAAACAACTTCGAGAAGAGCTTGTTGATGAAGGAGCTATTTTTCAAACAACAAGCGACACAGAAGTAATTTTACATCTGATTGCTCGAAGCAGATTAAGTAATCAAGTAGATCAAATTAAAGAAGCTTTGTCAAGACTTGAAGGCGCATATTGTTTAACCATTTTAACCAATGATAAATTAATTGCCGCAAGAGATCCATTTGGCTTTCGTCCTTTATCTATAGGAAAATTAAATGGAAATTTTATTGTTGCATCCGAGACATGCGCCTTTGATATTAATTCTGCAAAGTTTATAAGAGAAGTCAATCCCGGAGAAATAATTGTGATTGATGAAAATGTTAAAAATGTTGAGGATATCCAATCTTACAACATCTTTGACACAGTCTCTCCCCAAAAACATTGTATCTTTGAATATATCTATTTCTCGCGTCCCGATAGCTTTATTTTCGGGCACAACGTTGATAAAATGAGACGAAGGTTGGGAAAAATACTAGCAAGAAAATATCCGGTTGAAGATAAGGACGGTGAAAAGGTTATTGTAATTAGCGTTCCGGATAGCTCTAACACCACAGCAATTGGTTACGAAACTCAATTGGAGAAAATGGGAATAAACGCTAAGCTTGAAATCGGGTTAATACGAAGCCATTATATTGGAAGAACCTTTATCCAGCCGGAGCAGGAGAAAAGGAAAAACAGTGTTAGGATAAAATTCAATACTGTAAAAGGAGTATTGGAAGGTAGAACCGTAGTACTTGTCGATGACTCTATTGTTAGGGGGACAACATCTAAGCAACTTATTAGTCTGATAAGAGAAGCAAATCCAAAATCAATTCACTTAAGAATTTCTTCTGCTCCTATTATGCATCCGTGTTATTATGGAATGGACTTCCCAAGCCGTGAAGAATTAGTAGCAAATCAAATGAACGGCAATATTAAAGCAATAGAAAAATATTTTAATGTAGATAGTCTGGAATATTTAACTATAGATGAAATGCTTGAGGCTGTTTCGGAAGCAAATCCAAATAATTTTTGTACAGCTTGTTTCTCGGGAAATTATCCTACAGATGTCGATGTAAGCTTTAAGAAAGAGATCTATGAAGTTTAGGTTCTGCTTCCTTTATACTTCTTCCAATTTATTTTTCGATCCTAGTTTTTTTCCTCAGATTACCCATTTACTAAAATACAAAAGCAATATTGATAGTCATCTACTTAATCAAAAGGCTCAAACAAATAAACTCACTTAGGATGCAAGTTTGAAAATGGCAAAAGAGGGATATTCGGTAAAATTTTTAACAGGGAAGGGAAGATTTCTTTTACAATTGTTCCTTCCAGAATTCAAATATCTATTTTTAATTTAATCGGGAAATAAATTACTGATATTTTAACTAAGAGTAATGCAAGTGAAATTATATATAATCTTGAAAATTCCTTGGGAAACTTGCTAATCTCTGAAATTTATTTGTATAGAATTGTTATATTCAATGAATCAAATAATGAAGTTCAAGAAAAAATCGGTAAATTTGCGGTGATAAGATGAAAATGAACTCAAAAGATATTTTTACTTTTTCAAACTTGCTTAGTCTCATCAGACTGTTTTTATTTTTACCACTTTGGATTTTAATTAACAAAAATCCGGATATCCAAGTTCGAATAATTGTTGTTTCACTTTGCATGTTCGGTGCATTGACGGACATTCTTGACGGATATTTTGCAAGAAGGCGTAATGAAGTAACCGAATTTGGTAAAATTATTGATCCCTTGGCTGATAAAATAGTAATTGGCGCTTTAGTTATAAAATTATTTACTATTGGTGAGATATCCGGATACTATTTATTAATGATAATTGTTAGAGATCTCTTAATCCTTGTAGGAGGAATAATTGTCACTAGGAGAATTGGGAAAGTTTTACCATCCAATATACTTGGGAAAATTACAGTTATAAACCTTGCAATTGTAATATTATTTATACTTTTTGATGTAAATAAATCTACATTATTATTTGAAATAATATATTTTATGAGCATTATTTTGATAATTACTTCTCTAATTGGTTACATAATTAGAGCTAAAGAATTTCTAAACCGAAAAGAAAATGAATCTATTTAAAAATTTTAATCTTGATAAGTTAAAAGATGGTTTATCAAAGACCAGGGCAAAATTATTAAACTCGCTAAATGAAACAATTAGCGGTAAGGCCTTTATAGAAGAGGATTTCCTTGAGAAATTAGAAGAAATTCTAATTTCTTCAGACATAGGTTTTGATGTTGCTGATAAAATAATAAATCAAACTCGGATCAAACTCAAGAATGAAAAAGATCGTTCAGATACAAATATTATAAGAATCGTTAAAGAAAAATTAATATCTATATTCGACTCTGAAAACTATACTCCAAATGAAATAGTTAATCTAAAAATGAAGCCCTATGTTATTCTAATAATTGGAGTTAATGGTGTTGGAAAAACAACGACAATAGGCAAATTAGCCAATAATATTCGTAATAGTGGATTAGAAGTAATAGTAGGAGCTGCCGATACTTTTCGAGCAGCTGCAAGCGAACAGCTGAATGTTTGGGCCGAACGTGCAAAAGTCAAAATTGTTCAAAAACCTGGTGGTGATCCATCTTCTGTCGCATTTGAGGCTATTACAATAGCATTGGAAGAACATAAGGATGTAGTAATTATTGATACAGCAGGAAGATTGCATAATAAAGCAAATTTAATGGAGGAATTAAACAAAATAAAACGAGTTATTTCAAAAAAGATTCCTAATGCACCACATGAAACCCTATTAGTTTTAGATGGAAATACCGGACAAAACGCAATTATGCAAACAGAGGAATTTTCAAAAGTAACCAACATCACCGGATTGGTAGTTACAAAACTTGATGGTACTGCAAAAGGCGGAGTAATTTTCCAAATCTGCGATAAACTAAAAATCCCAGTAAAATATATTGGGGTTGGCGAAGGAATAGACGATTTACAAAATTTTGATCCGAAAGCATTTGTATCTGCGATATTTGAAAATTGAGGTTAGCAGAGAGCTTCAAGCCGTAAGGGAAAATCAGGAATAATATTTCGAAACACAAAATAAAAATTTCAAGGCCAATATAAGAAGTAGGGGTAATGAGGATAATTTATAATAAAGAAAGTTGTAAAAGCGTGTTTACATAATATACATTATCGGACGGTTAATTAAATGGAAGCTTACTGATTTCCCAGACTTCTCAATATCCCATTTTTCCTCATATCGAATCTGTCCTTATCTTCTTTCCCAAATACAATTTCCCACCTGGTAACTCGTTTCATAAACTAAATTATATTACTTAATTCTGTAAAAACAATTTAGGGATTTAAATGCGTTATCCGTGTTTCAAGTTCTATAAAAGAAAGACTCGGAAAATTCTCGCACGTTTAAAAATAAATAATACCATTAAGAATTTAGGAAAAAATATCATTCAAATATCCTGAGTTAACATCCTAGGCTACCTGCTTTTGAAAGAATATTTTCCCCACCTCTCTTGAATAAAATATCCTTAATGCAAGTGGTATTTGATCGTTAAACAGAAAATATGTCAGCAGTATTACTCAGTTATACCAAAATCAGATTGAGTATACCTAATTTTACAAATAAAAAGGCTTAAATATCTTTTTTCGACAAAACATTCCAACATGCGTTAGGATATACTAACAAAGATTAACATAAATTACTAAATTTATATCACATTAGATGAGTTCTTGTAAAGTAAATACTATATGATTATTAATATTTATAAAAACCTTCACCGGTTTTTCTACCGAGTTTATTTGCGTTTACCATTTTCTTTAGAAGTGGGCATGGACGATACTTAGAATCATTAAAACCATTGAATAATACTTCCATTATTGAAAGACAAACGTCAAGTCCGATAAAATCAGCTAGAGCCAAAGGCCCCATAGGATGGTTCATACCCAATTTCATCACCGTATCGATTGCTTCGGCAGAAGCAACTCCTTCCATTAAAGTAAATATTGCTTCGTTTATCATTGGCATAAGTATTCTGTTAGATACAAACCCTGGGAAATCAAATACTTCAACGGGTGTTTTTTCAATTTTTAATGCTAATTGTTTTATTACGTCAAAGGTTTCATCTGATGTAGAATATCCCCGTATAATTTCTATTAACTTCATAACTGGGACGGGATTCATAAAATGCATTCCAATAAATCTCTCCGGACGAATATCCTTTGACAATTCAGTAATAGAAATAGATGAGGTATTGCTTGCAAATATAGAATCATCTTTAACTATTTTATTTATCTCATTAAATATATTTTTCTTAGCAGCTTTATTTTCATAAATTGCCTCAATAACAAGATCGGTTAGGCTAGAAATTTGGCTAACGCCAATAATTAAGTCAATATTACCTAATGCTTCTATTTTAAGTTCTTCTGATATCGTTCCCTTTTTTACTTGCCTATCTAAATTCGATGAAATGATTTTAATAGCTTTATTTGCCAGTTCCTGACTTGTTTCTATTAAGCTGACTTTATAACCTTTCAAAGCGAATATGTGAGCAATTCCATTGCCCATTGTCCCACCGCCAATTACAGAAATATTTGTAATTTTCATATTATTTTCTCCTTATTTGAGGATATTAACTATAATCGTTTATATTATTTTTTTAAAAATCCGCTTTAACTGTTTGGTAATTTTTAATTTTAACCTATTCTATTAACTGAAGTCAGATTGGCAATATCAAAGATCATGTTTAAAGCAAGGACATTAAGGTTTACATTATTGGAAATTATCGATGAAAGATAATTTAACTTTTTAACAAGACTATTTATTTCAACTGAAGGAAATCCTTTATTAAATTTAGAAAATGTTTCTTCATACGTAAAAAAATATAAATTTCCATATCCAATTCGAAATTTTTGCAAGTCATTCAACCAGATGATTACCATTTGGATTAGCAATTTTATAGAATCAGAATCGTTTTCAGAAAGATATGGCGATATTTCCTCATAAGCTGAATTAAATTTTCTACCTAATGCATAACGCAAAAAGGAAATCGTTTTTTCCAGTAACTTTTTAAAATCATTTTCTATAAGGTTGGCTGCATTTAGGACAGAGCCTCCCGCGAATGGAGCGATTTCTTTTGAAAGAGTTTCTTCGACTTGGAAGTTATTAACAAGAATATTTGTCAAGTCTACATTACTTAAAGGATGAAAATTTATAGCCCAACATCTAGAAATGATTGTTTCTCTTAGGGAATCAGGGTAAGGGGTTATTAAAACAAAAATAACTCCTGGCGGTGGTTCTTCCAAATTCTTTAGTAAAGCATTTTGGGCCTCCTCATTCATCAAATGAGCATCTGAAATAATAATAAATCGATATTTAATATCAGCATATGAAAAAGAAATGAATTTTCTAATGTCGCGAATACTTGTGACTTTAATATTATTGGCTTTAGGAATTGATATTTTATAGTAAGGATTTTGAATTTTCTTTTCTATTTGGTCTCGTAAAATCTGGATCTCATCATTGCTTAGTTTTTCAATGCCGGTACTGCTTTCATTTTCATTTTTACCGCGAGGAAGTGGTATAATAAATTTGATGTATGGTTCGGATAAATTCAAGATTTGATTTTTTACTTTTTGAAATGATTCTGCTCCTATAAAGTGAGAATTGATAAGCTCTGCAAACTTGAAGGCTGTATAATCTTTTCCGCATCCTGCAAT
>JAKBMG010000192.1:38649-41291 GCA_021831685.1 Bacteroidota bacterium
GCATGCGGAATATTTGATGATGATATTAATTTACTTAATAATTCTTTAGCATGCTCTTGACCGTATATTCCGTTCCAAGCTAATTCCATAAGATAGAGGTCTTAAAATGATGTTCGGAAAGACTTGTAATTTTTTCAATAGTCATCTTCGTTATAGAAAAAATCTTCATCTGAAGGGTAATCAGGCCAGATATCCTCAATTGATTCATAAGGTTCATCCGAGTCTTCTAGTTCAATCAAGTTCTCAACTACCTCATAAGGTGCACCAATTCTTTCTGCGTAATCAATCAGTTCTTCTTTTGTTGCAGGCCACGGTGCGTCGTCCAAATATGAAGCTAATTCTATCGTCCAAATCATAAATGCTATAACTCCCTGTTCAATTTTTATGGGTTAATTCAAAAAATCCTAAATTTCCGAAGAAAAAATCTGCCGGGTTTAATATCACGCCATCATGGTGAACTTCATAATGAAGATGCGAACCTGTGGACAATCCTGTATCACCTATTTTTGCAATCATTTCCCCCCTTACCACTTTTTGTCCTTCCTTTACTTCGGATTCGGATAAATGAGCATAAATAGTTTCATAGCCAAATCCGTGGTCAATTTCTACGGCTAAACCAAATCCTCCTCTATATCCAACAAATTCGATTGTGCCATCACCAGTAGCATATACAGGAGTTCCTTCGCTGGCAACAAAGTCAATACCATCATGCATTCTTTCAATATGGAGAATTGGATGAAATCTCATACCGAAACCATCGCCAATTTCGCCATCACAAGGTTTTATAGCCGGTATTGCCAAAAATAATTTTTGATTTAATTTAAGCTGGTTTGATATTTCACTGTACTGTTCTTTTTCAAAAGCAACTTTTCTCGATACTAAATCAACAAAATTAAGAAGTGAGTTAAGTTTTTCTTCTGAGGGGCTTTTGAAAAAATCCATTACATTATTAAAAGATCCACCGCCGATTCCTAATTTCAGCTCATCTTGGGAAACCGGTTGTAAATTTGCAGCTGCTCTTAAATTATTATTTGCTTTATATAAGCTATCTAACTGATTGTCTAACAATTGATAATTAGAGGCTATTTTATCTAAATTCTCTTTCAAAATCCTATTTTCGCTTCTTAAAGTTCTAAGATTCTTTTGTGAATTGATAATAGTAGATATGATAAAATAGCCGCCAAATATAATTGTACTAAAAATTACAACCGATAAAGTAAAATATATTGCTAACTTGGCTTTATAATTTTTAATCTCTACAAATTGTAATTTTGCTTTTGAAAAGTAATATAATTTTTTCATATCTTAGGGCGCAAACTAAAAAAATAAGATTAGTTTGTCAAGGGAATAAAAGAATTTTCTATTCAAAATCGTGTTCAAAATAGTCTACCCCTCTTAAACTGTCTTCATTGTGATTTTTAAGTTTACTATTTAATCGACTTTGAAAATAATTAGCCGCATCATATCCGTAGTGTTTAAGCAAATAGTTCAAGCTTATTACTTCCGAAATGACAGTTATGTTTTTCCCAGGCAAAATAGGGAGTTTTACGTAAGGAACTTCTATATTTAGAATGTCAAAAAAGTTTTCGTCCAGACCTGTTCGCGTATATTCGACTTTATCATCCCAAACCTCAAGTTCTACTATTATTTCAAGTCTCTTTTGATATCTTATTGCTCGTATTCCAAACATTCTTTCAATATCAAGTAGTCCGAGACCTCTGATTTCCATAAAGTGTTTTACGAGGTTAGTTCCCGACCCCATCAATATTCCCTCCCCCTTTTTAGTTAGGATGATTATATCATCGGCAACAAGGCGATGGCCTCTTTCAATCAAATCAAGAGCTACCTCACTTTTACCCACCCCAGATTTTCCAACAAATAAAATTCCAACACCATATACATCGACAAATGAACCATGAATAGAAATTCTCGGGGCAAACTGGTCATCTAAAAAATCGCTTATAAGATATACTAGTTTTGTAGTATCGTAAGATGAGCCAAAAACAGGTACGTGATGTTCGTTTGCTATTTCTAATAGCAATGGAAAGGGTTGGTTTTTATCCGTTAAGACAATGCAAGGAATATCAAACCCAAAAACTCTTTCAATTGCTTTCCTTCGCTCACTTTCGGAAAGTTGGTCTAAATATCCCATTTCAGTATTGCCAAAAACTTGAACGCGAGCAAATGAGAATAAACCTACAAACCCTGCTAAAGCTAATCCCGGTCTAAATAAATTTTGATCTGTAATTTTTTTAGAAAAACCTGATTTATCAGAATATAATTTTAATTTGAATTTATCACGCGTGTTATTAAATAAAAATTCAACCGTAATAAATTCTTTTCTTGAAATCGCCTTTTGATCGATTTTCATTCTTTAATTCTGACATTCTTTTTTGTTTTTAATTTTTCAAGTTGCCTAGAAAGTTTTTCCACTGCGGCGCTAACAGACTTCATAAAATCATCAGATTCCTCTGTCGCAGTTAAAGTTTGCCCCGGAACTTGTAAAACTATTTCGGCATATTTAATGCTAGGATGAGTATTTTGAAAGCTCAAAATAACATCTGCATCTAAAATGCTATCATTGAATTTTTCCAATGAAGACACTTCCCCATTAATAAAATCTTTCAAAGTTTCACGTGCCT
>JAKBMG010000120.1 GCA_021831685.1 Bacteroidota bacterium
AAAAGTGATAATAAAATTAGTGAACCAAAAATTTCATATTTGTATATATCATGAAAAAATAAGCTTCTGCCAATAAATGATACGGAAAAGTTGGAAATTATAAAAAATATTATAAAATTAAATAAAACATAAATATCTTTTAACTGGTCATTTTGACGCCGGAATAATGATACAAATAACATCCCGATTATAGAAATAAAAAATGCATCCAGCCCTTTAATATTTATTTGAGAAGACACCGGGAACAGGAATAAAACCAGCATAAATACATTGACAAGGGAAAGGGGTAAAAAGAATTCATAAAATGTGACAAATTTTTTCCCGGATAAGTCAACAATTTTATTTTTCGTTTTAACCAGCGATTTAATATTTGCTATTGCAGGCAAAATATATTGCATTAGTAAAAGACATACACTCAAGAAAAGGAAAATAGCAATACCAAGAATTTTATTAAATTTAAGATAAACTGACGAATCCATTGCAAATAAAGCGCTAAGTAACAATATAAAGCCGACAGTAGTTTTGTGTCTTATTTTTCCATTAATAATTATATGATGCAAGTGATTTTGGTCCGGATGGAACGGATTTTTCTTTTGCCATAGTCTTACAAGAATAACTTTCAATGTATCAACTACAGGGACGCCAAGCAGTATAACAGAGAATGTAAGGTCCAACGATCCTTTACTATAACCTAAAGGGACATACAAAGCGGCAAATACTATAAAGAAACCAATTGAAAGAGAACCGGTATCGCCCAAGAATATTTTAGCAGGATATGCATTATACTTTAAGAACCCCATAATACTACCCAGCAAAGCTAATGATACAATAAGAAGGAATTGATTATATGATATTGAAGCAAGTATTATAATCATCCAGGCAACCTGAATGCTAAAACCAGCAACTAATCCATCCAACCCATCCATTAAATTGACAGAATTTATTGCGCCTACGATGAATATAATTATAATTATATAATTTAATGGGAAAGGTAGAACAAGCCCAAATAATTCCGTACGGTCGAACATGGGTCTAAAAAAACTTAAAAGTAAAAGTGCCGCTATAAATTGGAAGACTAATTTATAAATATATTTTAAGCCTTTGATATCGTCCCAAATGCCAATTACAACAATAGCAACAGATGAAAGGATAATAGGTCGCGCAAAATTAATATCCTTAAAAAATGTAAATACAGCAAAGATAATTGCAACATAAACAACAATACCACCCATACGCGGAATGGTTTTTTTGTTCACTCTGCGGGCACCGGGTCTATCAACTATTTTTGAATAAGTTAGATATTTTATCAAATATGGAATTGATATTACCGAACCTATAAGGCTAAAAAAGAAGATTATTATGTATGTTACTACAGTAAGATGCATGTTTTGGTTTGGTATTGGTTAAAAGTAGAAATTTAAAATATTATGATATGTATTGAGCTACTATTTTTCCCATTGTGTTAAATTTCGAAGGAGTCCCGCATACGGGATAAACCATCGACTGCCTGCCCCGTTCGCGGGGAGATGTCCCATGCTCAATTCGTGTAACTAAGCTATACATGGGATTTCTCCTTCGAGGACTCAGTCGAAATGACACAATCCTTTTTTGTCATTTCGACCGAAGGGAGAAATCCCACGAGTAGTTCAGGTACACGAGCTGAACATGGGATACGGACACTCGATGATTTATCCCGTATTTGAGACTCCTTAGATATGACAATGGTGGATTCTTCGATAGGCGAATAAAACATTAAATCAAAAATCATCCACTGCGTCTTCAGCCGCAGAGCGGCTATACATTAGTAGAAGGATATACCGAAAAAAAATTAAAGCTCCGGAGGAGCGACATATAACCATTGTGAAACAAGATTATTAATTTTCATTTCAAACCCTTTGGCAGTTGTATCGCCACTCTGTGGCTCCTTTATTTATTTCTATATGATTTTCTACTAATATGTCGCGCCGCTGGTGCTTTTCTCTAAAACAAAAGCTATCATTTCAACCATGCCTGCCCTCCGGTCGTCGAAATGACATCTATTTGGGTGTTCGTGGGATTTCTTCCGCCTTCGGCGGATCGTCGGAATGACATTTACCTCGATAATGTATTATACCCGTAAGAAATTGAGAACCCGATTCCTTTGTTTTGGCCTAATAAGTAGGAAGGAGTCCGGCTGATGTCTTGATCGCTGATGTCTGAATAGTTGTAAAACAGTTTGAACCAGCAATCGTTTATTATTTCATAACTTGCTTCAAAGCCAAATTCTTTATCGCTTTTTCTTAGCCCGAATAATGTTGGAGGATATGGCAATTCATATTGTCCTATGGCGGACGGTACGGAACCCTTTCTGATATAATCTCCCCAAACATCAACAGCTAACCCTCTTAATAAATTTTGAGTATACTTCATATATATTATGTCGCCATTGCTGCCTATCCAATTACCAAGCTGGTAATCGTAGCTTGTATACTTCTGCGCCAGATTTGAGTTCGTGTATACATAAGGAGAAATCTTTGAATACTCTAAATTGAATGAAGAATTTTCAATAAACGGGTCGATAATTTCACCTCCAAGAGTATAACCCACAGAATAAGCCCCCGGCTTATTTTCCAGGAAAGAAGTAATTGAAAGTTCATCAATAAATAAAGTCGAATAAAACTTGCTCCGGATCGAAGGCACCTTAATTGATGCATCCGCGAATACCTGCGCATTGCTTCCTGTGTTACTCCCATCCTTTGAAAGATAATGATCCGCAACCCGGAAGAACATTATAGGAATCAAATATAGCGGTTCAATTCTTTCACTATAAACCATGGACTCGCCAAGTGACACTGTCAAATTTTTATTGAAATCTACCGATAAAAAATGCGCTGCAATAAACTTGGGTATTTGCAAATAATTTGTATTCTGGGGTACAGGAGATGAATGAATTGTTGTCGAATCTAACAAACCTGAATGCAGGAATCCATGAAGATAAGTAAACCTTAACCAACTGACCGGATGAATTTCAAGCTCAATAAACGGGAAAGAAGGCGCTTTACTTGAAAAAATTAATTGGCTGGTTGGACTTAAACTGCTGCCCCAATTAATATTATCCTTTCCGAATGAAAACGAACCCCATGACCAGGAAGCAGTAACCATTGCATTGACCTCATCATGCTGTAAAGTATTGCTGTAATTTTGATAAGTGGTACCTGTATTATCTATACCCGGCAAAGGAGTAAAGTTACGATTTCCATCGAGATAATTTCCATTTTCCTGATTGTCTTTAAAGTTTAAGCTATAGCCAATAAAGTTTGATATATAGCCGTATAAAGTAACGCCATTCCAGCGATGACTCAATGTTGATCCATGAAACCTTTCGGCTGAGTATCCTAAAATAGGATCAGCATTAATTGAAAACAATGAATCTTTATAGTCAAATGCGCGGAAGCGGTTATCCTGTCCGAAAGTGAAGTATTCTAACCTAGTAGAATCAGCAGATGGACTCTTAAGTAATTTGTTAATCTCGCCTGCAAAATCATTTTCGTAGAACTTTAAGTCCTGTACTTCTACATTTGACAGCAAATTCTTTTTATTATTAACCTGGATTAATTTCTCAGCTATCAACATACGTGAGAATGGTTTTACCTCATCGTGAAGCTCTATTATTCCTTTAACAGATTGGCGTTCCAGGAAATTATAAACCGAACTATTAATTGGCTCATAGACAACCTGAGATTTTATCATTGGTGCGAAAATAAAAAGTAAAGCTACAATAGTAATGTACGTTTTTTTCATAGGTTGATTTTTTATAATGAATAATTATTAGAAATTGGAAATTAAAAATTAAAAAGGAAAGATAATAATCTGCAGCGAAATGTTATGACATAGTGCGGCAGGCAGGCCGCAATTTTGAATTATGAATCCGCCGCGGCGGATGAACCTTGCCTACCGACAGGCAGGTTTTGAATGAAACGCAATGAAATTTATTATAAAAATATCCCGCCAGAGGACGGGCAGGCTTGACATAAAAAACAAAGATTTAAAACTCAATACTATAGTTCTTTATAATCCCATTCGAAACCAACTCATTTATTTTCTCAAGTGTCTTTTTCATTTTTTATAATCGAATCTTTTCTTTAAACATATACAAAATAATTAAACGTAAATGCCTTAAAAGAATTTCAGGCTAACTGAAATTTAGTAAATTTCCGACACATTACCTGAATTGTGGGATTATTTTTCAGTAAAAAAAAACAACAAAGGAAATATCTTGACACTAACAATAATATTACAACCGGAGGTTTTTTATTTTAGGGAAAAGTTATATGTCGCTCCTCCGGAGCTTTAATGTTTTTTTTCTGTTTATCTGCTACTAATGTTTCACCGCTCTGCGGCTGTAAGATGCATTTATCCGCAATGGCGGATTGTTTTTTATGTCAAGCCTGTCCGCTGGGGCGGAATATTTGAAATAATGTCAAATCTTTCAGCCCCATTCCCTACTGCCTATTGCCTATTCCCTATGTCAATTCTCCAACCCTTCAATCAAATAATCCAGATAATTACTCTCGTTGACGAAATAATAATTTTCCGGATTGTAATTGTCAACAAACTCTTTCTGTTTTTTTGTGCGCGCTTTCTTAGACCATTTAAATTCAAATGCAGTAAGCTTTCCGTCTTTATCCTCAATTAAATCAATTTCTTTACCTGTATAAGTGCGCCAAAAATAAGAGCCAAAAACATCCCTTTTGTTTGAATGAAATTTTTGCCTTTCAATAAACATAAAATTCTCAAACAACTGCCCGATGTCGTTTCTTAAATCAATTGAATTAAAATTCATTATTATACCGTTTCTAATGCCGTTATCGCAAAAATAATATTTAGCTTTTGAAGTAATCTCATTTCTTAAATTCCGGCTAAAACCACCTAACTTTTTAATTATAAAACTTTTCTCCAATAAATCTAAATATCTTCCGACTGTTTTAACATCTACACCTAAGTTTACCGCCAGCTCATTCTGCGATACTTCACTACCAACCTGAAACGCCAAAAGCTTCAGTAAATCCAACAAGTGCTTATGAGATTTTACTCTTTCAAAAGACAAAATATCCTTCAAAAGGTAACTATTTACAAGCTCATTTATAATTTCAATCTTCTCTTCTTTTTTACCTGCAAGCGCTACTTCCGGATATAAACCGAAAATTAAAAAATTCTTTAGCTCTTCTTTTAGTTCGAACTTATTATATTTACTAAGCAGTTCTTCTTGAGAGAATGTATAAAGGGTTGAAGTTCTTTTTCTGCCCGTCAGCGGTTCGCCTATTGTTTGAGAGAGGTCAAATGACGATGAGCCTGTTACTATTACAAAAATTTCCGGGTGATTATCAACTATTATCTTTAGCCCCATCCCGATATTTGGAATTTGCTGGGCTTCGTCAATTGCTATTAAGTCATAATCTGACACATAATCATTGATTTGAGAAAAGTCTTGAGAAGAAAGCACCTGTTGAACTCTTATATTATCGCCTGATTCAAGTTTGTATTTTAAGTCCGTTTCCTTAAGATATTCATTCAATAAGGTTGTTTTTCCCGTTCTTCGAGCGCCGTAAATTATTAAAACCTTTCCTCGCTGGATAAGCTCCTTTATATTTATTTTTCTAATTATCATTTTAATTTATGGAATTATGTTCCATAAATTTAATATAATTTATGGAATTATTCAAAGATTCTTTCACTTACTCAGGTTGATTGATAGTTTTTATTTAGGTATTAAAACCGTTGAAACGGTTAATAAATAAGGTTTTATGTTATGGAACCCACGACTTGAAGTCGTGGGCTGCTTTTTCTAAACGGAATAAATCAGACGGTTTTAACGGGTTATATTCAACTGCGGGGAACTTGAGTTTACTTATTTAACTTTAAAAATTAGAATTAAAATAATAATTATTCAAGCATTTGTTCTCGAATTTATGCAATCAAAACTCCGTAATGTCCCCTATTGAGAGACGCCATGACTAGGGGGCTGTCCGAGAATATAGCTTTTTTTAATAACCATGATAAGTTTTAGACCTATTTTTCAGATACGACTTTAAAAGAGCGGAATAAAAATTAAAGAATCCACATTCTAAGAAGGTGGATTTCTGAGTTACATTAAATATTTTGTCTATTTAAGCTGCGGTACTTTTGAGTGATATTGACAGGGGGAAGTTTTTTACCTCGCTTACCTTCAGAATTGAAAAGCCTAAAATATTCCCTTCGTTATCAACCTTTTCCATTACTGCATCATTTTCTGTCTCTATAAAATAACCTTCTTTTTTTTCAAAAGTTACTTCAAGATAATCTCCTTCTTTATCAAACCAAATTTTTATTTCTTTTCCCATAGCAGCTTTCCTTTTTTTATTGTATCGGTAAAATAAGCAGTAATTATGAAATTATCACTGTCCTTATATTTAACTGTAATGCACAAATATTTTGCCTTTACCGGGGTTAAGGCAAATACTTATATAACAATTCAACATTAGTATCAGTTTTTGATTCAATTACATAATCCGGTATCAACAAAGCATCTTTAATTTTTTCTAATTGATTAACCTTTCAGGATGGCTGTTTTCTGAATGCTTTATTCGCTCATCGGTATAACGTACTTTTCTATTTTTATAATCAATTAAAATTAGCATAAACAAATTAAAACGCTTATTACGAAGTATAGATGCTTTCCACGGTTTAATAAATTATCAGTGAGGATCCGTCTGTAACTTACTCAGGTTGAACGATAGTTTTTAGTTAGGTATTAAAACCGTTGAAACGGTTAATAAATTAGGTTTTATGTTATGGAACCCACGGCTGAAGTCGTGGGCTGCTTTTTCTAAACAATATTAGATTTTCTTCCGGGACATTCTAGTCTAATATGACTTCCTCGCTGCCTAATTTGCGAATAACCGATTTTAGTTAATGCAATAATAATTTCTCGACCTTTGAGAACCGGCAATTGTGTCATGTTTATAAAGTAATTGTATGCAAGCTAATTTCACGTGGTCTATAGGAATGGAGTATATTTCGGTTGTCTTTTTCTTCCAGAACCAATTCAAAACTTCCCAAACGTTTTTTAGAGCTTGATCAAGCGTCTTGCCTTGTGCATAGCAGCCTTCAAACAGAGGACATTCTACAACGTAAAATCCATCCTCATCCTTTTCAACAAACAGTGGAAGTTGAGCTCCGGTATGTTTTTAATCCTTTTTATTTTTTAGCATTTTTCCTCGTGTTAATTTAATATTTAACTTTTTTGTCCATGTGAATTGGTGTCAAATATCTTAAGGGCACTTCTAAAAACTATCTTTTATAAAAATTTAACGCAAAGAATACGCAACGTTCGCAGAGAATATTGAAGTTTTTAGAAGTGCCCTTAAGATAAAATTAATCGAAAAATTAGAAATATAAAACACTTTAATCTTGTTCAAAAAGTTATATGTCGCTCCTCCGGAGCTTTAATGTTTTTTTCTGTTTAACTGCTACTAATGTTTCACCGCTCTGCGGCTGTAAGATGCAACAGGGGATTTTTGATTGAATGTTCGCAAAGTTATGATTGAGAATTTCATTTCTAATACGGAATTTATTTCTTTTAATCCCGAAGGCCTGCCTGCCGAGAGTATTGCAGAACTCTTTTATTTCGTTTCGAACGAAAATAGAGATTTCCAAATTGTCTAAAAAGAGATTTCTTCCCGCAAACCCCGCAAACGGGGCAGGGCCGGATTCGAATTGACAACTGCTTCTCCCTGTCATATCGAAGGATCCGCCGCGGCGGACTCGACTGAGATAGCACATGCTCTACTTGGCTGTCTAAGCTATTCGTGGGATTTCTCCCTTCGGTCGAAATGACAACTATTTTTGTGTTTGTGGGATTTCTTCCCGCAAACCCCGCAAGCGGGGCAAGCCCTTCGCCTGCCGGTAGAGAGTGTTGCACAACTCCAAAATGTCATTTCGACCCTGCCTTTTATCTTTTTCCTTTTGCCGAAGGCATCCCGCTATGCGCATAGGTGTCAACTTAATATTTTAGAAATCTTATGTTGCAAATTGAAAATGATTGGGAAATGGTACAGAAATTTGTAAATCCTCTACGAGGATTTCTAAGCATTTTTGTTATAATATAGCTACAATAATCTGA
>JAKBMG010000027.1 GCA_021831685.1 Bacteroidota bacterium
CGCTCATGTTCCGTGGGTTAAGAAACACATGGCTTTAATTCACCCGGAAGATCTTCCCCATCCGGAAGTGAAGCTTGATATATTAAAAATGACTATTGAGAAATTAACCTCCTCGGGATATGTTTTTATCGGTATGGATCACTTTGCAAAACCGGGCGATGAATTAGCTATAGCCTTAAAGGAAAAAAAATTGTATAGGAATTTTCAAGGATACAGCACTCACGCCGGCAGCGATCTTTACGCCATGGGAATTACCGCTATTAGTCAGCTCCAGAATGTTTATGCACAAAACTTCAAAACTGAAAAGGAGTATTTTAATTCGATTGATAATGAAAAATTGCCGGTCGCAAAAGGCTATAGGCTAAGTGATGACGACATTCTTCGCAGGGAAGTTATTATGAAGTTAATGTGCAATTTTGAGCTTGACTTTTCAGCAATAGAAAAACAATTCAATATTAACTTCAAAGAATATTTTGCATGGGGATTAAGTAACTTAAAGGAGATGCAAAAAGATGAGTTGCTGCTTCTTGACGATAAAAAGATCGAAGTCACACAAATGGGGAAATTACTGATCCGTAATATTGCTATGAACTTTGACGGCTATATAGAGCGGAAAGAGGATACCGCAAAATATTCGAGAACTGTTTAAAGCTATTTAACACAAAGGCACGGAGAAAAGAATGAATAAAAAAATCGTGATTCTCGGCGCCGGTATTTCCGGACTATCTACGGCGTACTTGCTTAACAAAGACGGTTATGATGTAACCGTCTTGGAAAAGAAAAGCGAAGTCGGCGGTTCAATGGAAAGCATTTGGGAAAACGGCTTCATGTTCGATCGCGGTCCAAACAGCGGACTTGAAACTACGCCTATAATCGGAACGATGGTAGAAGAGCTTGGCTTGCAAGATCAACTTATGTACGCAAGCAAAGAAGGAAATAAAAGATACATTCTTCGCAACGATTTTCTTCATGCCCTACCGATGAACCCTATTGCGTTTATTAAGACAAAACTATTTTCACCTGCCGCAAAGTTAAGACTTTTTATTGAGCCGCTAATCGGAAAATCTAACGATGGTTATTATCAAAGTATTTCGGAGTTTGTTACCAGAAGATTGGGTAAGGAATTTTTAGATTATGCCATCAATCCGTTTGTAGCAGGAGTTTATGCGGGTAATCCGGAAGAGTTAAGCGTTAAGTCTGCATTCCCAAAGCTGTTTGCGCTTGAAGAAGAATACGGCGGATTGATTGTTGGTACTATCAAAAGTATCCGAAAAAGAAAACAGCGTGCGGAGAAATCAAAACAAAGCGCACGGATGTTTTCCTTTAAGGACGGCATGCAGATTCTGCCCAAAACAATTGCTGATAAGCTTGGCAAAAAAGTAATTACTTCTGCGGAGGTAGTCTCTTTGCAAAAAAATGGAATGGGTTATTCTGTAATTTATAATCACGGAGAATCATCTCAAAGAATTGATTGTGATATTTTAGTTTCGACGTTACCGGCATATATCGGTGCGGATTTGTTTAAGGCGTTTGATGATAAGTTATCCAAACATTTGTCTCAAATTTATTATCCGCCTGTGCTCGTGATGTTTTTAGGTTATAACGAAACGGATATTGCTCAACCGCTTGATGGCTTTGGTTTTTTGGTTCCGGCAAAAGAAAAGAAATCTTTTCTTGGTGCGATTTGGAGTTCAGTAATATTTAAGAATAGATCTCAATCCGGTAAAGCAGTATTTACTTTGTTTGTAGGCGGCGCACGGAATCCCGAAGTAGGAAATGTTGACAAGCAAGTGCTAATAAAAAAAGTCAAGGATGAATTTCATCAGTTAATGAAAATTTCAGCAGAGCCGGTTTATGAATCCTACAGATATTGGTCAAAAGCAATACCGCAGTATAACATTGGCTACATAGAACATGAAAATTATTTCGATGAGTTTGAAAAAGAGAATCGGGGAATAATATTAGGGGGTAATTATAGGGGCGGAATTTCAGTAGGAGATTGCATTAAAAACTCTGAAATCTTATCAAACAGAATTAAGTCTCTTTAACCCTGGAATTGCATGAGCAAAACAAAGATCAAATATATTTGTTCCAGTTGCGGATACGAATCATTGAGGTGGATCGGTAAGTGCCCTGAGTGTGATAGTTGGAATTCATTCGCCGAAGAGAAAGTGGAAACCTCAAAACATAAAACTGCAGCATATAGCGGAAACGTGTCTGTTCCAAAGATAAATCAAATATCTGCAAGTGAAGATGAGCGGCTTAAAACTGGCATAGAAGAATTTGACAGGGTACTTGGCGGCGGGTTGATGCCCGGCTCGATTGTACTACTTGGCGGTGATCCCGGCATTGGCAAATCAACGCTTGCAATGCAGGTGGCATCGAACATCAAAGAAAAGGTTTTATATGTTACAGGTGAGGAATCAGAGAAACAAATTAAGATTAGAGCTACACGGTTAAAGGTCAAATCAGATAATCTTTATGTACTTGCCGAAACAGATTTGTCAATGATAATATCGGCGATAAACAATTTATCACCATCGGTTGTAATTATTGATTCAATCCAAACAATGTACAGGAGCGAACTTGAAAACTCGCCGGGAACAATTACGCAGATTCGAGAATGCACTGCTCTATTAATGCAAGAAGCAAAAAGGAATTTATTTAGCGTATTAATTATTGGGCATGTAACAAAGGATGGGATAATCGCGGGACCGAAAATTTTAGAACACATAGTAGATACGGTAATTCAATTTGAAGGAGAGTCTCATCATTCGTTTAGAATTTTGCGGGCACAAAAGAATAGATTCGGAAGCACAAATGAAATCGGTGTTTTTGAAATGCATGAAAACGGATTGACTGAAGTAAAAAACCCAAGCGAATTGTTTTTAAGTGAAAGAGAAAAGGAATCTTCCGGTTCCGTAGTCACATCAACAATGGAAGGAACCCGTCCAATTCTGCTTGAAGTTCAAGCTCTTGTTACACCGTCAAATTACGGCAATCCGCAGCGTGTTGCTACCGGATTCGATTACCGGCGCTTATCTATACTACTTGCAGTGCTTGAAAAAAGAGCCGGATACAGGTTATCCGCTACAAATGTTTTTTTGAATATGGCGGGCGGCGCAAAAATAAATGAGCCCGCAATTGATTTGTCAGTATGCTGTTCGATTGCTTCAAGTCTACTTGACAAAATTGTAGACAATAACATTGTTGTAATCGGAGAAGTCGGGTTGGGCGGAGAAATTCGCAGTGTCGGAAACATTGAAAAAAGGATTCAAGAAGCAGAAAAATTGGGATTTAAGAAAGTCATCATTCCTAAAAATAATCTTAAGGGGCTTAAAGGCAACAATTCAATTCAGATAATTGCCGTAGAGAATTTACCCGAAGCGGTCAATTTGATTTTTAGTTAAGCTTCGCACAAACCTTTGTTGTCAGATTTCAATCCAAAATAAATATTATATCTCCCTTTATGCATGATTTCCCCATGAAGTAGTGGAGTGGTGGAATAATGGAGTAGTGGAATGTTGGAATAATGGAATAGATAGAGGTTAATAGATGAATTAGCACAATATGAGGGCACTAGAAGGCTTGTTATAGTGCATTCAGAGTGTATTCAGAGTGCATTCATAGCGTTTTGGGAGTTAGTTTTGATTTGCCTTTTTTGAATGGAATCGGAAGAATTAAAAGGTATTAGCCATAAAATTATAATATGTAGAGAAAAAGAATTAATGATAGAATTCTTTATACTCCCTTAAGTAAACCTCCGAGGTTTAGGAAAACCTCGGAGGTTTTACTCAGATAAAACTAAAATGTCCATAATATAATAATTCAACATAATTTCGTTGATTAGTATAAACTCTAAAATTATTATGGACAGCAGTGTATTACTCATATTCATGCAGGATTTTATGAAAAAATTATTTTGTTTTCTAAAATAATAGTACTATTTTTCTCTCCGGTTTAAAGAACCGTACTGTTTTATTAATATTATTTAGAGGTAAGTTAGTGAGTACTAAACTTTTTGTGGGATCGCTTCCCTGGGCAGTAAATGACGATACTTTGAAGTCGGCTTTCGAAGTGCATGGTACCGTTGTTTCTGCAAAAGTTATTACCGATCGTCAGACCGGTAGATCAAGAGGCTTTGGATTTGTTGAAATGGAAAACGAATCCGATGCAGGCAAGGCTATTCAAGCACTTAATGGCGCGGAATTAAAAGGTCGCAACATTATCGTTAGTGAAGCAAAACCGAAGAGCTAATAAAATATTTGGTTACTTGCGTTTCTCTTAGCGCTCTTTCGAGCGCTTTTGTTTTTTAAAAGATGAATGTATTTATTCCAACTCTAAAATTATTTTCTCCTCTGTAATTAAGACGCCAGGCAAATTCCAATTCAAGCGGAATAAGCGCATGTCCTATTCCAAATCCGACTTCATAGAAAGGATGAGTAAAGCTTTTTACGGGTACAATTAAAATTGATTTTGATCCGTTACTAATATCCGAATAAGCTATATTGAGAAAAGTATTTAATTGAATATCCCAATCCTTCAAACCGGGAATTCTTAAAAGCCTAAACAATGCGCTGCCAAAATCTTCTTCTAAATTTAAGGTTGCAACCCTGTCGCCCATAATTTCATTTAAGTTCAAAGTTCTGAAAGTAAAATTCTGAGCTGTTAAATTGATATTCCCGGGAAGCGAATATAAACTTTGATAGGGAAGAGCGCCATTGGTGTATATTCCAAGTAAGCGGAAGTTTAGAGCTGTAGACTTAAAAGTATTTATTGTACCGTGACTTTTTAGCTGATATGAGGTGAAAAAAAGATTGCTCGCTAAAAGGCTTGGATTTGAAAAGGTTATATTACCATTAAATACAGCGAAAGATTTTCCGAGTGAAATTTTCCTTCGAAAATATCCGTCTTCAATATAGTCCCTAAAATCTAATGTGAAGCCGGCAGTTAAAGCATTTATTTTTGTTTCAAAGATTGGAGGGTTATCGCGGAATAATTTGTTCTTTGCAAAAAATGAAAATTCTGTTGTCTTAAATGCATTATTATCCGTATGATTAGTAAATTCCACATTCAAATTAAGAATAGGGAAAACATCACCGCTTGCATTAAGCGTAATACCTTTTGAATAATAGTAATCGCGGAAATCATCTTTTGAAACAAGAGCAAGAACGGATGAAGTTAAATCATTATAGTAATCCGAATTTCCAAAAAGTACATTCAATTTATTAAATGCATTAAAAGAAATTTTATATGTGCGATAATTTCCAAATAGATAAGAGAAGTTAAAGTCTGATTTAAATTTCTTATCGGAGAATCCATTGGAAAGCTGCAAAGATGTATTCAATCTCAGATTATCAGCCTGGCTTATGAAAAGACCAAAGTCGATTGCATGTCCTTCTACACGATTGAAATGATACATCCCCAGAGGAGCGCTGACGGAAAAATTATTAGATAAATCTATTCTTGAAGATAAGGGAGAGAACTTAAACTGAAACTTTGACTGAGCGGCACTTACGCTATCAATTCTTTTATAAGCCAATTGTTCTTCCAATGTATTTGGAATAGTCTGAGCATTTTGCCAGTAGGTGGAATCTTTTTTGTCCGCTCCAGGCAAAACAGTAAGGATAGCTTTATTAAAAAAGTCGTTACTGATATCCGGGTTAATTTTATAATCATAGAGAATTGTGTTTAACTCAAATTCCATTTTTGCAAGTCCGAGATAGTTTAACTTTATGAATAGCCTAAGGTCGGCGGGCATGTAAATTGAATCCTTGAAAAGTGAGAATTGTTGAAAGACATTTACGCTTTCAAATAGACCACCTACGCTTGCTGCTTTATTGATTTTCAAATCAACTTTAATTAAATCATAAGTACCGGCTGTGATAAAAATGTTTCCAATAAAGCCCGGGTCGCTCTGATGCTGGGGCGTCATATAAATTTGATAAACTATTTCCTTATCAATTGCCATAGTATTGACAATGTAAAAGTCGTAGTAACTTAGTGCATTTTTTGCAAGTGGACCGGGAAGTTCTCCGCCAAGGAAATTAAAGTTATCTTTGTAAAAATCTTGTACCAATCGTCCCCCTGCAATAGTGTTTACAAAGGAAGGCAAGTTGGCAGTTTGTTTTTGTGCTGTAATAATTTCCTTGTAGTAGTCCGGCTTTTTGAAATAGCCTTTGCTTTCGTTTTCAAGTATTCCTGTAATTTTTAATCGTGATGTATCTCTGCCTATTCCTAAATTTACTTGATGACTGTTGGCTTGAAAATCTTTTGGAGTTTTCACTGTTCCTTTTGTGTATGCCTCAAATTCGTAGCTTAGAAGTTTTTTATTTCGCTCTTCCTTTCGTGCAATTGCTTTACGGATTATTTCGAGTGCAGGGTTTATTCCTGGCAGGACAGTAATTGCCGGTAAATTAATTTCTGTTTGCGGTAGAATAAAATTTATGTCTGAAAGATTGTCATTAAGATCAATATTAACGGTATCTGAATTGTATCCGATGTAAGAGGCAGTCAGCCTATATTTCCCGGGGGTTAACTTTAGTTCAAAATTCCCGCTCTTATTTGCAGTCGTGCCTATTGTAGAATTCAGGACCCTGATATTTGCATAAGGAAGTGGCGTGTGAGAAGCTTCATCTTTTACTTTACCGCGAATAAAATACTGCTGTGCAAACAATGTAGTTGAAGTTACAAAAACAATTAATAAGAAGAATAATAGTTTCATGGTTCTAATTAGGCTTGTTAAATTTATAAGTCTAACTTAGAAATAATATTAATAAGATGTCTTGCCAAAATGATTTAAATATTTAAGGGAGGTGGAGGGGTGAGGAGTGACGAGTGACGAGTGTCTGAAATATCCCAAGGTTAATATGAGACGTAGAACTATGTATGGGATTTCTCCTTCGATGACTCAGTCGAAATGACAGCTGTTTCCTTCTGTCATAGCGAAGGATCCGCCGCCGCGGACTCGACTGAAGTATCCCATGGTTAACTCCTGTACTTAAGCTATTCGTGGGATTTCTCCTTCGATGACCCAGTCGAAATGACAGCTTGTACGGGAGGATTTCTCCCCGCAAACGGGACAGGCCCCGGCTAAAACAGGATTCGTAATGACAAGAATAAAGAATTTGTATTTACTTTCCTTAATTTGATTGTAAATTTGTTTTGTGTCTTTGTTTCCGATTTTTATATAATTCACTCAAGATGACCGCTAGTTTTTATTTAAGTACTAAAAACCGTTGAAACGGTTAATAAATAAGGTTATATGTCAAGCAACCCACGACTTAAGTCGTGGGCTACTTGTTCGAGACAATATAGATCAGCCGATTCAACGGCTTACCTTCAACAGCGGTCAACTTGAGTAATTCAAATAAAAAGTATTTTCAGAAATAATTTTAAGGAAGGATATTAATGAATCATAAATTAAAACAAATAAGTTTTTCGATCTTTCTAATAGCTTTATTGGCTATTCATCCTTTCATTGCTGCCCAGACAGTAAAGCTGAAAATAATTGAAACTAGTGATGTTCACGGTTCTCTTTTCCCTTATAATTTTACGACTGGAAAGGATATCAATACTTCACTTGCACAAATTTATACTTACGTTAAGGAGGAAAGAGCTAAGAAAGATCAAAGTGTGATTCTGCTTGACGACGGAGATATTCTTCAAGGGCAGCCTGTTGTTTATTATTATAATTTCGAGAAGACGAATGTCCCTCACATTTGCGCGCAGGTAATGAATTATATGAAGTATGATGCGGGCACAGTTGGCAACCATGATATTGAGCCCGGTCATCCGGTTTATGATAAAATAGATAAAGAGTTTAAGTTTCCATGGCTTGCGGCAAATGCCGTTGATACAAAAACCGGGAAGCCATATTTTGTAAACAGGTGGCAAAACAATAAGCCCTATACAATAATTAAAAAAGACGGAATAAAAATAGCGGTA
>JAKBMG010000156.1 GCA_021831685.1 Bacteroidota bacterium
CTTAAAAAATTACTAAATTGATGTTTGATTTTTGGTCTGTTGAGCGATTGTGCAAAAGAACTTTTAACTAAAAAATAATCAAAAGAACGGACCTGAAAAGATTATCTATTATTTTTCACAAAAAAATTTGGAGTTAAGAATGAAATTATTGGGCGGGATGCTTTTATTATTTTCTGCGCTGATGTTTTACTCATGCAAAAGTTTGGATAACAACCCAGTTACAACAACCACAACTATTCCGTCATTAAGCGGTACTTGGTCAATAAATTATACAGGTTCGAATAATGATACTTTAAATGTTATATATAATATAAACGGTACGAACGGAAATCTTGGCGGAACAGGTTCGGGATATTATGTCCAGCACTCATCAGGCATGAATTCCAAGTTTCAATTCAGTGGAACAATCGGTGGTACTTACACTACATCCAATATTAGAGCTACTCTATCTTCTTTCTTTCTCAACGCTGATACATCAGGAACATCAGGTTCAGTTTTTATTGGTACAGGTAGCTTAATCGTTCAAGATACAAACCAGATTACCTTTCCTACACTGACCTTACAGAAGAACTAGGAATTTTAATTTGATTTATTGAGAAGAAGCCGGGCAAATTCGACCCGGTTTCTTTTAGGCTTCATGACTTCGATTCATTTAAGCTATTAATTTCATCTTCGCTAAGTCTATAAACCGTCCACTGGTTCATAGGCTTTGCACCGAGGCTTTTATAAAATTTAATTGAAGGTTCATTCCAATTAAGCACAGCCCATTCAACTCTTCCGCAGTTTCTTTCTTTAGCCAATTTTACAAGACTTAGCAATAACGACTTCCCTATTCCCTTTCCGCGCAATTGAGGCTTTACATAAAGATCTTCCAAATAAATTCCCGGCTTGCCAAGGAAAGTAGAAAAATTATGAAAGAAAAGAGCAAAGCCAGCATTTTCATTATCATAATTTGCAATTAATACTTCTGCATATTTCTTTTGGCCGAATAACATTTCTGTTAACTGATCCTCAGTTGCAACAACTTCATGAAGTAATTTTTCATACACGGCTAATTCTTTTATAAGCGATAGGATAAGCGGCACATCTTTTTTAGTTGCTTCGCGAATTACTAATTTTTCTTTCAACTGATTTTCCATACCGGTTCTCAATTTAGTTATGATTGTTTATTTTGGAAATATTTTTGGAGGTAAATATCGGTCTTTAAGGCAGCAAGTCCGAATAAATAACCAAAAGCTGATCCGATAATTGCACCGCCAAGGATATCGGAAGGATAATGAACCCCGACATAAACTCTTGAAATAGCAATTAAAGAAGCCGTTATAAAGAGTGCCCACTTTAATTTTGGGAACAACACATATGTGAAGAACGCAGCAGCAAAATTATTAACGGCATGACTTGAAGGGAAAGAAAACGTTCCGTTACATCCCAGAGGAGTTCTTACATTTGGCAAAGCATTACATGGACGTACTCTCTGAACAATTTCCTTTATTATTTTTGCATTCACCTGATCGGTAACAAGAATTAATAACAGCAAACCGACGGCGGCAATTCTTCCCCGCCTGCCGCCTTTAGTAACCATTATTCCCAGCAAAATAATATAGGCTATGTACCAGTTATTGACATTGGTAATTGTTGTAAAAAACCTGTCAAAGGCGCCGTTCACCAAGGTATGGTTGAAAAAGTAAAAAACAGCTACATCAATCGAATAAAAAAAGTTTATCATAATTTTAAATATTTAGTTTAAGATAAAATACAATTTATATAAAATTTTATTAACGGGCATTATTAATGAGCATACTTCATAACTTCTATCTTGGATTTAAAAATAATTATCCGCACTATATCAGAAACCTTGAAGGTTGAGTTTTCGTTTTGTCTTTAAACTTTGCTAAAGATATATTTTGTAAGATTATTTTATTACTTTTGATGTAATGATTGGAGGCTCAATGTCAAACGTCAGCAGTAAAACAATTGTTGATTATATCTATAACGGTGATACAACTTTTTCTACCAGGGAATATGAGAAGCTAAGACAAGAGACGAAAGAGCTTTTGATTACGCCAATGAAAGTCATGGCTCTTTTAATAGCCATTTCCGGTTTATTCGCGATGATTTTTGAAGTGCGCTATTTTTCATCTTTCGCTTACCAAGTTTATTTTACCCGCCTAGGCGCAACGTTAATTGCTTTTTTGATTTTAGTTTCACTTAATACAAATTGGGGAAAGAGTAAACCTCTACTACTTGTACATGCTCTATTAGCAACTATAATCCTGTCATCAGCCTATATGATTTTCTTGATGCCCAAAACATTAGGAGCCAATTCACAAATTGTTGGATTAATGATATTTACATCCGCATTATTTTTAAGTTGGGACGTTAAGAATCAAATTATAGTTGCAATCTATTACAACATAGTTTTTGCAGCAGCAATTTTGTTAAACGATAAAAACATTTACTTTTTGCCGCACATGTATGAATCTGTAATCTTTGTTTTATTCTTAAGCGCAATCTCAGTCGTAGGCAGTGCTGTTAATTTTAGACTACGAATGCAGCTTGCTGAACGCTCGTTTAAAATGGAATTATCCGAGAACAAATATCATTCGATTTTTGAAAACTCGCCGGAAGGAATTTTCCAATCAAGTTTAGCCGGGAGATTTTTGACAGTAAATCAATCAATGGTTAATATTTTAGGCTATAATAACGTAGATGAATTATTACAGTTGAATATAACTGAAGATGTATTTAAGTCTCGGGAAGATAGGGACAAATTGATAGAAGAGTTAAAGCAAAAAGATGAAGTTAATAATTATCGCTTGACTCTTAAGAAAAAAGACGGCACGGATGTCATTATAAGCTTGAATGATAAAATGCTTTCTGATGAGGCAAAGAACCAATTTTATTTTGAAGGAAATATTAGGGATATAACAGAATGGGTAGTTGCAGAACAGCAGCGTAAAATAGCAGAAACTGAATTGCGGAAAGAGAAAATAAAATCAGACCGTTTGGCAAAGGAAGCAACCGAATCCACAATGATCAAGAGTCAATTTCTTGCAAATATGAGTCATGAAATCAGGACGCCGATGAACGGGATACTTGGCTTTTTAACTTTAATTGAAAAGGAAGCATATAGAAACAAAGAGGAAATGAAGCAATTTACTTTTACTGCCCGTCAATCAGCTGAATCACTGCTGGAAATTTTAAATGATATATTGGATTTATCAAAAATTGAATCCGGTAAAATGCAACTTGCCGAAGTAGACTTTAATTTGAGTGACGTACTAGAGGAATCAGTTTCAATTCTTGCTATGAGAATAAAAGAAAAAGGATTAAACGTTATAACCGACATAGCCGATAACACTGAGCTATATCTTCGAGGTGATCCGGTAAGAATCAGGCAAATCTTTATGAACTTAATCAGCAATGCTGTTAAGTTCACAGAAAAAGGAAAAATTACTATTGAATTAAACACAAAAAAAGAAGATGGAAATGTAATAATCGTAAACGCTTCCGTAACCGACGAAGGAATCGGAATTCCAAAGAATAAAATTGCATATCTATTTCAACCCTTCTCGCAGGTAGACGGCTCAAATACGCGCAAGTTTGGCGGAACAGGATTGGGTTTGGCAATTTCCAAACAATTTGTAAATATGATGGACGGTGAAATAAATGTTGAAAGTTCAGATGGTAAAGGGAGTAAATTTTACTTTTTTATCAAATTAAAAAGCCCATTGGATAAGCCTTGGATTGCTTCTAACGTACGACTAAAAAGGATCTATAATGTGCAAGAGGAATCAAAAGCAAATACAAAGGCAGACAACGCAACTCTAAAAGGATTGAGAGAAAAATATAGAATTTTACTTGCCGAAGATAATTTTATAAATCAAAAAGTAGCCACAAGGATACTTTCGGATGCAGGTTATAATACAGATCCGGTAAATAATGGCGCCGAAGCTTTTGAAGCCGTAAAAGAGAAAAATTACAATCTTGTTTTAATGGATGTTCAAATGCCAGAGGTCGATGGTTTAATGGCTACTCAAATGATTAGAAAATTAGGAAATGAAAAAAGTAAGGTTCCAATCATTGCAATTACAGCTCATGCTTTGGCGGGCGATAAAGAAAAATGTATTGAGGCTGGAATGAATGATTATCTTTCCAAGCCGATTATAGCCGATAAAATGATTGCCATGATCGACGGATTGCTGTTTGATACAACAATCACTGCTGATACAATACCAGAGAATAAAATTGAGGAGGGATCTATTTTCAATTTCGATCATTTTGAAAAAATGAGTTTAGGTGATAAGATATTTCAAAAGGATTTACTTGAAAGCTATTTTGTTGATGTCCGGGCAAGAATCGAAAAATTGAACGAATATATTCAATTGGAAGATTCGGTTAAAATTGCAATGGAGGGACATACCATTAAGGGGGCTAGCTATTCCATCGGTGCAACTAAAGCAGGCGACGAAGCATTTGGAATTGAAATTTCAGGTAAGCATAATGATTTAGTAAGCGCACGAGAAAGAATCTCCTCACTTGAAAATGTTTTGCTTGAAACAAAGGAAGCGGTGAAAAGTATTATTGCTTGAAGAGGGATAATGAAAGTGTAGTGGAGTGGATGGAATATTGGATAATATAGTATTGAAAATAATATTTTTGTTTTTCATGTCAAAATATGTTTTGTGTTAAATTTTCTCAATTTCATTGCGTTTCATTCAAAATTCATCCGCCGCGGCGGATTCATAATTCAAAATTGCGGCTTGCCGCGCTATGTTTTTATAGAAGTTAATATAAAAAAAGGACATTATAACTTTATTAAATTACAATGTCCAGTTTATAGGATAGTATTTAAAAAGACGGTTAAGCCATTTTTAAAACTTCATCAATATATACCATTGCCCAATCAATTTCCTCTTTGGTAATTACGAGCGGTGGAGCAAAACGGATTACATCATCATGAGTTTCTTTACACAGCACACCTTTGGTCATTAGAACTTCGCAAAATCTTCTTGCCCCCTTTGCTTCGGGATATAATTCAACCCCAATAAATAATCCTTTACCGCGAATTTCTTTTACGTGCTTTGATTTTATTCCTCTCAGCTTTTCTCTAAAATATTCGCCAAGCTTAAAAGAATTTTCGATAAGATTTTCTTCGACTAAAACTTTTATACTTTCTCTTGCTATAGCAGCGGCAAGCGGATTACCACCAAATGTAGAGCCGTGGTCACCCGGATTAAAAACTCCGAGAACTTCATTATTCGAAAGCACAGCAGAGACGGGATAAAACCCACCGGACAACGCCTTTCCAATAATTACAACATCGGGTTTTATATTTTCGTATTGATAAGCGAATAACTTTCCGCTTCTTCCAAAACCAGATTGAATTTCATCTGCAATAAATAAAACATTATTCTTTTTACAAATATCAAAAGCTTTTTTCAAATAGCCATCGGGCGGAACGATTACGCCGCCTTCACCTTGAATTGGTTCAACAATAAAAGCAGCGGTGTTTGCAGTAATAGCTTTTTCCAAAGCTGCTGAATCACCATAAGGGATGATTTTAAAACCGGGAGTAATAGGCCCGAAGCCATCTTTATATTGTTCAGTGGAAGAGAAACTAATAATTGAAATTGTTCTGCCGGCAAAATTATTTTCGCATACTATAATTTCAGCAGTATCTTTTTTAATACCCTTAACCTTGTAGCCCCATTTTCGTGCGGCTTTAAGAGCCGTTTCAACGGCTTCAGCACCGGAGTTCATCGGCAAAACTTTTTCATAGCCGGTTAACTCGCACAATTCTTTATATAGCAACGGAAGCTGATCGTTTCTGAAAGCACGGGAAGTAAGGGTAACTTTTTCAGCTTGGTTTTGCAAAGCTTTTAAGATTCTCGGATGACAATGCCCCTGGTTTACAGCCGAATAAGCAGCAAGACAATCGAGATATTTTTTCCCTTCAACATCGTAAACCCAAACGCCTTTAGCTTTAGTAATTACAACGTCAAGCGGATGATAATTGTGCGCGCCAAATTTTTCTTCTATTTCTATGAAGTCTTTGGTCAGCATAAATAACCTTTAAATTGTTGATTAAGAATTTTCTTTCCACAAAGTTATCAAAATTTGAGCAGATAAAGAATTTCATGTGATTGAAAAACACTCCATTTGGGTAGTTTTTATTCGCAGTATTTTTAGGGAAATTATTTTGTAATTTTATAAAAAAATTATTCTCACTATACAAAGAGTTCATAATGAAAAAAAATAGTGCTATAGAATATGTAATTCTATTTATAATTATTTTCAGCGCACAAACAGTATTTCCATGGGGAGCTGAAGGACATAAAATGATTAATAAAATGTCGGTAGATTTTTTTCCACCCGAAATGAAAGCATTTAAAAAATGGCAGGATTATTTAAGCGAGCATGCACCTGATCCGGATACAAGAAAAGAATTTGATAAAACTGAAGCTCCTAAACATTTTATCGACATTGATTTTTACAAAGAGTTTCTTGCCGGGAAAATGATAGAAAATGAAGATTCACTTATTGCAGAATACGGTAAAACGGAAGTGGTCAAAACCGGGATTTTGCCATGGGCTACCCTGGAGACTTTTAAGGAATTGACAAAAGCATTTAAAGAACATAATAAGGATGAAGCTCAAAAATTAGCGGCAGATCTTGGGCATTATGTTGCAGACGGTCATCAGCCGATGCATACGGTATTAAATTACAACGGACAATTGACCGATCAAAAAGGTGTCCACGCACGCTATGAAATTACTATGGTGGATGCACATTTAAAAGAATTGGAAGATTCGTTTCAACCGGTACCCGCTCCTTTTATAAAAGAACCATTGAATTTTATTTTCAATTATATCTCTAACTCAAATTCTGTGTGCGGAATTTTATTTGAAGCAGATAATTTTGCATTTAAGGAAAGCGGTTCGAGAAGGAGTAATGAATACTATCGCCTGATGTGGTTCAGAACCGGTTATATTACTGAAGTTCAATTTAACAGCGCCGCTGAAGATTTTGCGTCATTGGTTTATACAGCATGGGTAAATGCCGGTAGACCGAGCTTTGGGAAAATGAAATGATTTTATCAAGTCACCTTACGCAAAAGGTTATTATTACATAGTGAGAAACCTCCGAGGTTTTCCTAAACCTCGGAGGTTTTGCACTTCACTTCCTTTATATTGGAAATTGTCTGCGTAACATGAGTTATTAATTAAGGATATATATGAGAATTAAGCTTTCGATTTTTGTAATATTTGTTTTCGCTATTCAATATTCTTTTGCGCAGGTTGTAAAGACCATACCGGTGCTTCCGACGGAGAGCGATTCTATCATAGTTTATTTTGATGCTACCCAGCCGGGTGCGGAGGGACTTCTTAATTATCAAGGAACTGTGTATGCTCATACAGGCGTAACTACCAATCTTGGTAAATGGCGTTACGTAATTGGGACTTGGGGACTTAACTCATCTCAACCTGCCCTAACAAGACTTGGGGCTAATTTATATAAACTTTCTATAGGAAATGCCCGTCAGTTTTATGGCGTCAAAGATACCTCGGAAAAAATTACGGCATTGGATTTAGTATTTCGAAGTTCAGACGGTACAATGCAAACAAAACCGGATATTTTCATTCCGATATATGTAAGCGGATTTAACGTAAAGGTATTATCACCTGCGTCGCCATCTTTTGCAAACTTAAACGATAGTGTTAATGTTGAAGTTTCATCCCGAGGCGCAACATCTGTTTCCATCTATCTAAGCAATTCACTTTTATCAACAACCACCAGCAGCGATACCTCCTTCAAAATTAAAGCAACAAATTATGGTGACACATGGATTAAAGCCGTTGCTGTTGATTCAAATAATAATAGTATAGCAGATTCAAGTTATTTTGTTGTGAATCCTAATATAACTGTTCAAGATGAG
>JAKBMG010000137.1 GCA_021831685.1 Bacteroidota bacterium
ATTAAAAAGCTGGTGTTCAAATGAAAGTTAAAGTTTGCGGCATTACAAATTTGGAAGATGCGCTTTTATGTGAACGATGCGGGGCTGATGCATTGGGGTTTATTTTTTACAAAAAGAGTAAAAGATATATTATTCCAAGCGAGGCTGCTAATATTGTTAAGCGTCTATCCCCTTTTACTATGAAAGTGGGTGTATTTGTAGATGAACCAAAAGATGAAATAAATAAAATCTTAGAGTTGGTTAGACTTAATGCGGTTCAACTTCATAATACTGAAACCGTTCGACCTACTGATGAACTTAACATCCCTATTATCAGGGCTTTCAGAATAAAAGACGATTTTGATTTTAACATTCTAAATAATTTTAATGAAAGTTATTTTCTCCTCGACTCATTTTCTCAAAATGAATTTGGAGGTACGGGGACAAGTTTCAACTGGGGCATCATTCCTGAAAATTTGAGACATAAAGTCATACTTGCCGGTGGAATTTCCTCTTTTAATATTGACTATATATACCAAAATATTAAACCGGCTGCCGTGGATTTATCTTCATCTTTGGAAAAATCACCGGGGAAAAAGGATGAAAAGAAAATAAGGGATTTTTTTAATCAATTTAATAAATATAGGAGTAACAAATGGTCATCATGATGAAACTAAATGCGCCTCAAGCTGATGTGGAAAAAGTTAAGGAAAAAATCCTTACGGAAAATTGTAAGGCACATTTAATTACCGGGAATTTCAAAATTGCAATAGGAGTAACCGGGCAAACTAACAAACTTTCTGAAGAAGAATTTTTAACTATGGATTCTGTCGAAGACGTTGTGCGAGTTTCAAAGCCTTACAAATTAGTTAGCAGAGAAATGAAAGCTCAGGATACTATTATCAATATTGACGATTCACCGATCGGGGGTCAGGAGCTTACTATAATCGCCGGACCCTGTTCAGTAGAAAGCCGCCAGCAACTGTTCGATATTGCGGGTGAGCTTAAAGAAATGGGAATAAAATATTTTAGAGCGGGCGCTTATAAACCGAGGTCAAGTCCATATTCTTTTCAAGGATTGAAAGAAAAAGGATTAGAATATCTTGCCGATGTTCGGAAAGAACTTGGAATGCTGATTGTTACGGAGGCAAAGGATACTACTACCCTTCCGCTTATTTCTGAATGCTCCGACATCATTCAAATCGGTGCTCGAAATATGCAAAACTTTTCTTTACTCGAAGAAGTTGGAAAACTTTCTAACCCGGTGCTGCTTAAAAGAGGGTTAGCTGCGACAATTGAAGACTTACTGATGAGCGCTGAATATATATTATCGGAAGGAAATTATAATGTAATTCTATGTGAGAGAGGGATTAGAACTTTCGAAACGATGACAAGAAATACACTTGACTTAAATGCAGTTCCAATGATAAAAAAGAATTCACATCTTCCTATTTTTGTAGATCCTTCTCATGGAATAGGAATTGCCGACAAAGTCCCTCCCATGGCTCTTGCAGCAGTTGCAGCCGGAGCAGACGGGTTAATAATTGAAGTACATAATCATCCCGATAAAGCTTTGTCGGATGGTTTTCAATCGTTAACACCCAAGAACTTTAAGATTCTTCTTGACAAACTAAGCCAACTTGCTCCAATTGTAAACAAGAAAATGGGAAATTATGTCTCTATCAACTAACTACAATTTTCCGGACGATAACGGAAGATTCGGTAAATACGGCGGTAAATTTGTACCGGAAACCTTAATTACTCCGCTGCAAGAATTAGAGAAAGTTTATAATGAACTCGATAACGATCCTCAATTTCATAATGAATTAGATAAACTTAATAAAGAATATTCCGGTAGACCGACACCATTAACCTTTGCAGAAGGTTTGACTAATTATTTTAACCGGGGTAAAATTTACTTAAAACGAGAAGATCTTTGCCACACCGGAGCACATAAAATTAATAATGCACTTGGACAAATCCTGCTTGCAAAAAAACTAGGTAAAACAAGAATAATAGCCGAAACCGGCGCCGGTCAGCACGGAGTTGCAGTCGCAACTGTTTGTGCTAAATTTGGTTTGAAATGTTTCATTTATATGGGGGAAGTTGACATCGAGCGGCAGAGTTTAAATGTATTCAGGATGAAACTACTCGGTGCAGAGGTTATTCCAGTTTCATCCGGAAGTAAAACTCTTAAAGATGCAACTAACGAAGCTATCCGCGACTGGGTAACCAATGTTAAGGATACTCATTATATAATTGGTTCTGTTGTTGGTCCCCACCCATATCCTATGATAGTAAGAAACTTTCAGTCAGTAATCGGTATCGAGGCAAAAGAACAAATTCAAAAGGTCGAGGGAAGATTGCCTGATTATATTGTTGCTTGCGTCGGTGGCGGAAGTAATGCGATAGGAATTTTCTTCCCTTTTATAAATTCCGGTGTAAAATTAATTGGTGTTGAAGCGGCCGGCTACGGAATAAATACCAGCAAGCATTGTGCAACTTTAACACTCGGTAGAGAAGGAATATTTCAAGGGATGAAAACTTATTTACTTCAAAATGATGAAGGGCAAGTTTCGGAGGTTCATTCAATCTCTGCGGGATTGGATTATCCGGGAGTTGGTCCCGAGCATAGTTTCTTTAAAGATGAAATAATTGCTGATTATTTTTCAGTAACAGATGACGAAGCAATTCGAGCAACAGAATTGCTTTCACAGAAAGAAGGCATTATTCCAGCCCTGGAATCCGCGCACGCAATAGCTTATTTAAATTATCTCATGCCAGAGACTGCTAAAGAAGAAATTATTATAGTAAACGTTAGCGGCAGAGGAGATAAAGATTTGAACACAATCAAAAATAGTTTAGGATATTAAATGTCTATCATTGCAGATTATATTTCAAAAAAAAACAAAACAAACGAAAGGGTGCTTTCAGTTTTTCTGACAGCAGGATTCCCGGATAAAGATAGTTTTGTAGACCTCGCACTAAAGATTTTGGATTCAGGTGCTGATATGCTTGAAATCGGATTTCCGTTCAGCGACCCGCTGGCAGATGGACCGGTTATACAACATTCATCTCAAATTGCAATTGAAAATGGAATAAACTTAAATGAGACTTTTAACTTAGTAAGAAAAATTCGTGAAGGTACTAACAAGCCTTTAATTATGATGGGATATGCTAATCCTGTTCTCTCTTACGGTATGAATAAATTTGCTAATGATGCAAAATCTGCCGGAGTAAACGGAGTAATTATTCCCGATGTTCCAATAGAAGAATATGATAATTTCTTCAAGGATCATTTTGTGGGTCTTGATACAATTTTACTAATTACACCCACCACGTCAAATGATAGAATCAAAGCTATTGATGAGAAAAGCAGCGGATTTCTTTACTGCGTTTCCGTAAGCGGAACAACCGGTGCTCAACAAAAAGGGAAATCTACCAGTCTTGATTTTATTAAGCGGACTAGTTTGATTACTAAGAAAAATAACACGCTAGTCGGATTCGGAATTTCTAACGAAAATGATGCAAGGGCCTTTGCTCCTTACTGCCAGGGGATAATTGTTGGCAGCGCAGTAATTAAATCGTTGATGAATGACGACAAGTCATATAGCAATACTCTTAAGCTTGTAGCAGCGTTGAAGAAAGGACTTTCGTCTTAAAATTTATATTTTCGGTAATCTTTCCAAATAGGAGCTATTGCTTAATACCGCAAAGGTTTCAATTCTTCGTAATTCATCAAGATTAAAACAATTCATATAACTCATGGAGCTCTTCAGGCCATCTGAGATGCTATCGATTACATTTTTGACCACGCCTTTATAAGCGACCATAGTTTCTTCCCCTTCGATAAACTCATTTCTCATCTTAACTCCGAAGGAAGCGGAACCACGGTATTTTTTCCAAAGCTGACCACTATATTTTATTACCTCGCCGGGAGTTTCACGTGTGCCGGATAACATTCTGCCAAGCATTACGACATCAGCACCAAGGGCAATAGCTTTAGCAATATCACCAGGGCTTTTAATCCCGCCGTCCGCAATTATTTTTATTTTCAATTTCTTTTCATCGCGAGCAAACAAAACGTTAAGCAAAGAAGAGACCTGCCCTATTCCGATCCCGGTTTGAATTGAAGTAGTACAGACACTTCCGCTTCCAATTCCAACACGGACAGCATCAGCGCCCGCGTCGACAAGCTGCTTCAAAGAGGACCCATGTGCAATATTCCCGACGATAAGATTTACATTAATTTTATTTTTTATTTCCTCAGTCTTATGAAGCACTTCGTTATTGTTTGCATTTGCAGTATCAATACAAATTATATTTTGATGCTCAGCAAGCTGATGAATTATATCTACTGGAGTATTTAGCGCAACCGAAACTGCTTTTACCTGGTTTCCGTTTCCTTCATCTTTCAAAATTTCTTCAAGTGAGCTATCAAACCGGTTTAGAATTCCAAGACAGGCAAGTTTTGTTAATTCCTTTGCCATCTCCAAGCCGGTCACTGTATCCATAGGGCTTGAAACAACCGGAAGCGCCAGGTTCATACCTAAAAATTCAGTAGCAGTAATTGTTTCGGTACGCGAGCGGATTCGCGATATTTCGGTAGGTATTAAACTTATATCATCATAAGTCAAAGATTGATGGTGTTCGTTCAGTTGTTTCTTTGAATAAATTTTCATTGTTGTATTTCCTTATCAGAATAGATTATTCTATTGTAGCTTATTATAGAAATATTTGTTACTTATAATTCATGTTACGCAGACAATTTTAAATATAATAAAAGTGGAGTGCAAAACCTCCGAGGTTTAGGAAAACCTCGGAGGTTTCTCAATATGTAATAATAACTCTTTACGTAAGGTAAGTTATAATTCAGTCTTACTTTATTGTTAAATAAGAGATTCAATTTTACTAATTATTTTATTCATTTTTTGTGAGGTAGCATTAACCGGTTCTTCAGAATTCATATTAACGCCAGCAGCTTTTAGAATATTTATTGAATAGTCAGAGCTTCCTGACTTTAAGAATTTTAAATACTTATCGACTGCTTCTTTACCATTATGTTTTACTTTTTGTGCAAGGATTTCCGAAGCTGCAAACCCTGTTGCGTATTGATAAACATAAAAATTATAATAGAAATGAGGGATTCGTGCCCATGTATATTTTTCTTCCTCATCAACAACCATTTCGGGTCCCCAGTATTTTTGATAAACATCGTTATACATTTTACACAAAGAATCCGCAGTTAATGCTTCACCTCGCTCAGTCATTTCATAGCTCATCATTTCGTATTCCGCGAACATTGTTTGGCGATAAAAAGTAGCTGTTATGTTATTCAAATATTTTTCAAGCAGGTTAAGCTTTTCTTCTCTTGATGCTGAATTTTCGATTAAAAAATCAAGCAAAAGTGACTCATTAAAAGTTGAAGCAACTTCAGCTAAAAATATAGTATAGTTTGCATAAGGATATGGCTGGTTATTGCCTGTATAAAATGAATGCATATTATGTCCCATTTCATGAGCAAGAGTAAATACATCGTTCAACAGTCCCACCCAATTTAGTAACACATAAGGATGCACCCCAAAGGTCGTACCTGAAGAATAAGCGCCGCTTCTTTTTGCGGTAGTTTCAAATACATCAATCCATCGATTATTAAAAGCATTTTTTAGGTTGGCAAGATAATCATCGCCTAAAACTTTAAGAGATTGAATAACAATTTCCTTAGCGTCTTCATAAGAATATTTCTTCTCTGAATTAGAAGGGAAAATTGTAACATAAACATCATAAGGGTGGAGTTCATCTAAGTTCATCAATTTTTTTTTCAAGGACGCCCACCGATGAAGGGGGGTTAAATTTTTATTTGCGGATTCGATCAGCTTATCATACACCGAAATTGGGATATTGTTTTTATCGAGTGAAGCTTCCCGCACCGACCGGTATTTTCTTGCTTTTGCATAAAAAATATTTGCTTTAAGGTTTCCGTTAAATAAAACGGAAAATGTATTTGCATAGTCTTTATAATTCAAAAGATAGTTCTTGAAGGCCCTCTCCCTATATTGCCGGTCATTTGAGTGCATCGCTGAAGAATAACGTGCGTGGGACAGCTCTAGCTCTTTTCCGTCCTCATTAATAACTTTAGGAAAGCGAAAATCTGCATTTGTTAAAATTGAATATGTATTGTAAGGTGTTAAAGAAATTTCTCCGGATAGCGCTAGCAATTCTTCTTTTTCTTTATCAAGGGTGTGAATTTTTGTCCTTATAAGGTCTTCAAACAAATGTTTATAGCTTTTTAATTCATCAAGGCTGTTTAGCATTTGCCAAATAGTATCTTCGGAGATCGATAATATTTCAGGTTTGATAAAAGAACTTGCTGTTGAAACCCTTGTTACTAAATTCATAACACGGTCGTCCATCGCTTGATATTTTGTATCTTTCATATCGCTATCTTTTGAAAGCGATGCATAAAGATGAAGCCTTTCCAGCATTATTCCTATGCTATCATCAAAGCGTAAACATTCCAATAATTCTTTTGCGCTGTAAGAAAGCTTGCCTTCAAACTTTTTATAATTGATAAGATTATTTTCAATCCATTTGAAATCTTCATCCCAAAGATTTTCATTGGTATAAATATGAGATAAGTCCCATTTATATTTTTCATCTATTTCAGCGCGGATAGGAAGAGCAGTGTTATTTGATTCTGCAAACTTTTTGTTTTCTAAAAATCTTTCAATTTCCATTGTTATAAATTTCCTCTGGTTATCAATATGAATTTATACAAATTAACAAGGTAATTTATAAAATAAAACTGAAAAGCGGTATGATTTTAAGAAAGATTTAATATCCGATCAAATGCTTAATTTGTTAAAGATTCAAAGAATGAACTCGCTCACTTTAGAGTGTACTTATTAATAAAATTTTATTTCTATTTTAGTCCTTGATACTATTTCATCATAAAATATTTTTGCATCAGACTTCCTGATCAATCTTTTATCAAGTTGTATTTCTTTATAATCGGAAAATAATGTTATCCAGTATCTTTCAGCATTGATTTTCTTAATAGCATCTATTTTCATCCTTTTATAAATACCGCCGGGACCTACAAAAATCTTAATTTCATTATTATCAATAAATATGTAATAACCGAAAAAAAATCTGCAACAATTCATTAGAGCAAATAGAAATACAATTAAAGAGAAAATTAAATAGAAATATCTGCCTCCCTCTATTTGTCGAAAATGTGCTGAAGTTATATATGCTATAGCAATAATAGGTATTAAAGTCCAACTGAAAAACTGTTTCCATGAATACCTGATTTTCATATAAATACCTTTTGTTTTTTTTAATAAGATAAGAACTTTTAGTTAAATTAATCATCAAAGTGTAATGCACCAGGACGTAATTGCCCATGAACCTGTACCTTTATTCCATGCACTATCCTCTGTTGTTTCGAACGATTCGACCTTTAAATTATCTATATCTAATTTTAGCTTTTTCATAAAAGCTTCCTTTCTTTCCACTTTTATGAGTTTTATTCTATTGTCATTCTTAACTTAATTATGGTCTATCCCCTTAAAAGTATACACAAAATCAAGAGACTCTTGATTTAATCTCTTTCTGTTTTTCTTTGTTATGTTAAACCAGAATATCTCTGTTACTTTAAGCATTACTAATATGAATTTATCTATGAGTCCGCCCTACAAAGGTATTTTTACTGAAAAAAAGTTTTGATTTCTGTGCATAATCAAAGCCCAAAAATTGAATTTCGGGCTTTCTAGAGCGGACTCATCTATATTGTCAAAATAATTGCCTCTCAATTATTGTTATAATGAGTATATGATTTTAGTAACAGATGCGATGGAGTAGTTTTGTCAAAAAATATTAAAACATCAAAGTCATCAGTAATAATTGTTGGGAAAAACCCATTGTCCATTGCGTGAGCTCCAATTTCACGAAAGTAAAGTGTTTGTTCCAGCCATTTAGAATCAGGGCTATCAGAAACTTTTCTCAAATCCAGTATCATTCTTTTCATTCCAGTTTTATGTAAAGCCCATTCTACACTGCCGGGCTCTGAATTTGAAGTTGTATAAACGCCGAGCCCTGTATCACCATATGCAGTGTATTTACCCGAGTGAAAAGCAAAACCAAGATTTATAAATTCATTACCATATTTATGATTTAAATAATTGCCCATGCAATAATTTGCTTTACTAATGTGCCCATTATGCGCCCATAGAACGATTTTTGCATTTTTAGCTGAATGATCTATAATCCATTCGACGTTTAATGCCATATCTTCATCACGTGATTTTTTGCCGGGTATATTAATTTCTGCACCTTGACTTACTATTCTAGCATTTTGAATTATCCAGTCAACATCTGTGGAATCATCTTGTTCCAAATATTTACTACGATTTATTTTCAAATGGCTTAGAACTGTTATAGCTGCTCGATACCAATTACTCGCCTCAGATATCTTTTCTTGTTCATTCATTCTGTATAATTTAGGAAATATATCTGGTATAACGTTGTAATAAATATTCAAAGAATCATAGTAATTAACATCATACTTCTTAATAAAATCCTTTATATTCTGAATGGCTATAGTCGGGTATTGACAATCAAATCCCCAAAATTTAATTTTTTCTTTTTTTGAAATATTATATCTTCTCATCCATTTTATCATATCAAGCACTTCCTGCGTATTCCATGTCCAAAAATACATGCCGGATAGTGCGGCTTTAGGATCGCCCACACCAGTTGTTATATAATCGTTAACACGCTTTGCTTCTGGCATATTAGCCTCTATCGCAAATACTACATTCTTATATTCATCAGCGGTATATCTTACAATTTGATCTTTCATTTTAAAGAATTCGCTTGTTCCATGTGTACCTTCACCAAGCGCTATAATTCTTGAATTTCCAATTATTTGTTTTAGTTTTTCAAGGTTTTTTCCCTCATTTTCCGTTAGAACTGTATCGAATGTAATCGCATTCTTTTTAATCCAGGATAATTGCTTATTAGAGGGAACAAATGTTTTTGGAGCCACTTGCTTATATTCTTTACCATCAATTTCAATATTTAAGTCATCAAACCAGGCTGTTCCATCCCCCGATGATAAAACTCCAAAAACTATATCCTTTGCATCTTTGCTAACATCAAGATCAATTTTATATCTTCTCCATGGAGTTGTGCCTGATGGACCACGGTCACTCATATTATCGAGATATAAAACATTACCATTCTTGCCATCTACCCGCCACCAAAGACCTGCATATCCATTTACAATATTTTGAGTTTTAATATACCCAGTATAAGATACATGTTTTCCTTTTGCAGCTTCAATAGGAAAAGAAGTAGTAGCAACTCCAAAGCTTCCTGCAGATATTTTGGATATTCTCAAACTTTTTTTACCCGAATAAAATTCCGAACTATCAACAGCAACTTTAAATCCTTGTCCACCTGCAAACCAACCCCAGGGATACCCGTTTGAAAGAGAGAGTTCAAAATTTAGATTTAAAAATTTTGTTTGGCTATTAGAATTATCTTTATCTGTATTGTTAAAGACCTTACATCCTAAAAATGCAGAAATAAAAATCAATAAAAGCACACATTTAATTTTATTCATAATAATACCTCCATCTGTGATAGTTTAAATTATTAAGATGCAAAATATTTTTTGTATAATTCTTATAACCGGCAGAGAATCTATTCTGGAAGTAATATATGCGAAATGAAGCAAAATGTTTATCATAATATGACAATCCGGAATTGGTTAGAAATGTGTGGGAGGGATATTTGAAACAGCTAAAAATATCTCTTTATTCAAAAAGGAAAATATGGATGCAGATAAAATGGAAATAATAATATTTTTATTCTTAACAACCAATGAACCCCCATATAATGGTAACTATTAAAAGTAACTTTTATTAAGATAAATAAAATAAAAAAGATAATCAACAATAGAAATTATTTCGGTATGCCCTGCAAAACTTTTTAATTTTAATTAACAAAGAACAAATTCAATTTAACTTGCTCTTAAAGCAGTAACAATATTCATTCTAGCAGCTCTTACCGAAGGCAGGAATCCTCCGACAAACCCCATAATTATTGCAAATACTAACGATGAGACTACTATCGACGGAGATAATGCAAAAGAGAAAGCCAGTTCAGAAAATGAGCTGAAGTTTAATGTTGAGATCGAAAAAAATTGGAGGAATGACGCCAAGAATATTCCTATTGCTCCGCCAGCTAATGTTATGAGGAGCGATTCGAGTAAAAAAGCTGAAAGAATACTCCTACGATTGAACCCCAAAGACCTAAGCGTTCCAATTTCCACGGTACGGTTAGCCACGGCAGAATACATTGTTATAGTCGCTCCGATAGTAGCACCAAGGCTAAAAATAATGGTGATAAAAATTCCTAACACTCGAATAAACGTTGACAACATTTCGGATTGCTGTGCAAAATACTTTTGTTCAATTATAGGTTCGTACTGTTGAAGACGTAAATCCGAATTAAATGCTTTCTTAAAAGCATCATAATTTTCCGGGTTATCTAATTTAAGCGTTACCGTAGAAACTGTGCTACCGCGGTTAAATGCGCTTAGAAGCTGGAGTGCATCGCCCCAAATTTCAGAATCAAAACCGCTTCCGTTTGTTGTAAATATTCCGACTATTTTCCAATTACCTCCAGCAAACTTTATATAGCTTCCTAAGTGTGCACCCGGAAATCTCTTTGCGATTGCGTCCCCGACGATTAATTCCCGGAGTCCCCAGGTAAACATTCTTCCTTTGATAATTTTTACCTGCGGTCTCAATTGATCTATCTCAGGTGAAACTCCTCTTACCGTAATATTGCTTACTCCTCCGCCTTGTTTTTCAAGGTTAACTATTACAACAGGCTCGTCTGATATGACTAAATTACCGTCCGGTTCCTTTGCGATATGCGGTAGAGTTCGAATTACATTTTGAATGTCCGGACCAATAATGCTGGAAATTTCAGAATTTGCAGCTTTTCTTGTTATCATTACATTATCTCCAGAGCCAGTTGAAACTAAAGTCTTTTGAATTCCGAATGCCATCATTAATACAGCCGTAAAGACAAAAACAACTAGCGCAATACCGGCTATTGTAATAAAAGTTGTTAACTTCCTTGCCATGAAATTGCGCAAAATATATTTCAGCGGTATTTTCATATTAAAATCCTTAGAAAGAATATTGTTTGAAAATTTTTATCATCATTATCAATACATACTTCAAAATCTTTTTATCCTGAGAATCTGATTCCATCTACTATCCTAGTTGTCAAAGCTCTTTGAATAGGAAACAGCGCGGCTACAATTCCAATAAGAATAGCTGAGCCGCAAGAGAAAATTATTGTAATTGGTTCAATTTCAAATACCGGAAATATCCCTTTAGGTATGAATTGGCTAAAACCGCTCACTATGGGAAAGGTCAACAGAAGGCCAATGCCTCCGCCAAGAAATGAAATTAAAAGAGACTCACCAAGAATTATTCCGGCTAAATGTTTCCCACTAAAACCCAATGTTTTAAGTACGGCATATTCACGAGTCCTTTCGCGGGCAGACATTATCATGGTGTTCCCAAGCACTAACATTATTATTCCGATTATTACAAAAGAAATAAAATTCATAGATGTAATAATTGCGCTTGAGGATTGTATGAATCCTTGTTGAAACGCAGCTTCGGTTTCAGTTTTTGTTTCTGCAGTAGAATTATTGAAAATGCCATCTATCTGATTTGATATGCTTGCAGATTGTGCCGGATCATTTATTAAAACAACAAACCAACCAACATCCCCTGCCCTACCAGGCATTTCCTGTTTCATTGTTTCATCAAGATAACTCCAATGAAAAAGCATTTGCATCGCATCGGTAGACTTAAATTTTGGTTGATAAATTCCGCGTACTACAAATTCCCATCTGCCCGGATAAATATCACCGTCGAGTGTTATTACATCGCCAAGTTTTAGATGATATTTTTTTGCTATATCCGCACCGATAACACAAGAATTTCTTTCTTTCTTAAAAGTATCAAGTTGATCTTTTGGAAGAACAAATTCATTATAAACTTCAAAATAAGTATCGGCATCGACGGCGAGCCGTGCAAAGAAATTATTTTTATCAATGTAAGTCCCGCCAAACCAATTTGCAAAAGTGACTTCTTTAACACCCGGTACTTGAGCTATCTTTTCACGGTATGAGTATGGAAGCGGAAAAATAAATGAAACTGATTGTCGAACTATCAAACGATTAGCAGATGCTGCTTTAACACTTGAATACCATGCGGTTACAACCGTTCGTAACAATCCGAATGCAATTACGGCAATCGCTATTCCGAAGATTGTTAAGGCGGTTCTCAGCTTATGCCGCAAGGAATTTTTAAATATTAATTTCAAGATTTTCATACAGTCTCCTGAATTAAATCTCCTTTTTCAAGATGACGAATCACATGTGCTTTTGAAGCAGCGTGAGGATCGTGAGTTACCATAAGGATAGTTTTATTAAACTCTTGGTTTAAGCGTTCCATTAAAATTAAAATTTCCCCAGCAGAGTTTCTATCAAGATCGCCTGTGGGTTCATCTGCTACAAGAATTACCGGATCGGTAACAATAGCTCTTGCTATAGCAACGCGTTGTTCCTGTCCTCCTGAAAGTTGTTTTGGATAATGATCCATCCTATCATTTAGTCCCACAATATTAAGGGCCGTTTCGACGTGTTGTTTTCTTTCGGCTTTGGAAAGTTTTGTTAAAAGAATGGGTAGTTCAACATTTTCAAAGGCAGTGAGTACCGGAATCAAATTATAAAACTGAAACACAAATCCTATATTATTAGAGCGCCATTTTGCAAGAGACGATTCGTTTAGCCTGGATATATCCGTTCCGTTAATAATAATTTCTCCTCTTGTAGGCTTATCAATCCCGGAAATTAAATTCAGCAAGGTTGTTTTACCGGAGCCAGATGGTCCCATCAGAGCCATGAATTCCCCTTCCTTAATATCCAAAGAGATATCATGAAGCACTGAAGTTTCAATACTGTCCCGCCAGTACGATTTAGAAACATTTTTCACTTGAATTATGTCTGCCATTTTAACTCCACTATATTCTTAAAAAATTTATATCCAATCTCTCCGGACTACTTCCTCACTCTTTAACATTAACCCTTATCCCATTTTTAATTTTATCAGTTACCGTTTCGATTACTTTGTCTCCTTGTTCCAATCCGGATCTAATTTCTAAAAAATCTCCTAATTGTCTTCCAGTGGTCACAGTTGTTTGGATCGTCTTGTCATTTTTAACCATAAAAACAACCTGCTTTCCGTTTCGATTTACGACTGCGGTTTGAGGAATTGTTAAAACCGGTTTATGATTCGCACTATTTTGTTTATTCGATTTTGTTAAGAACATTACTTTTGCGCTCATTTCCGGGAGGACACGGCTGTCATATTTCTTAAAGGCAACTTTTACCATAACGGTCGCTTTTGTTCGATCAGCTGTAGGAACAATCTTTGACACGTAACCGGGATAATCGTAATCAGGATAAGCATCAAGTACAATCTCACAATTTTGATTCGGAGAAATTTTTTCGATGTTTGATTCTGAAACATCGGCTTCAACTTGAAGCGACCTCATATCGGCAATAGTAACTACCGCCCCTTTTGAATTTATGCTTGCTCCGAACGGGGCGACTATTTCGCCTACATCGGCATCCTTTGTAAGTACAGTTCCATCAAACGGCGCGCGGATAATAGTATATTCCACAGCTACCCTTGCAGCATTCACATTTGCTTTGGAGACGTCTATCGAAGCAAGAATTTGCTTATAATTTGCTTCCGATGCATCAAGATCCGCTTGCGATGCAGAACCGGATTTAAATAATGCTTTTTCGCGTTTGTATGTATCTTCCGCATTCTTTAAGCCGGATTTACTTAATTCTAAATTCGCTTCTGCTGCTTCAAGCTGTGCTTTAACATCACTATCTTCAAGTCTTGCAATTATTTCTCCTTTTTTTACCTTATCTCCTTCAACAACGCCGAGGTAAACTAATCTGCCGGTTCCTTTTGAAGCTACTGCTGCTTTTCTCTGAGCAACCACATAACCGCTTGCAATTAATTCCGTAATTGATAATGAAGGCGATTGGAGCACAGCTTCGGTAAGCTTTACTTCTACACGCGACTTTAATAATGGACTTAAAATTAAGTACCCTGCAATAATTAGAATTGCGATTAGAGAAATAATCGCGACCAGTTTAAACAATTTGTTATTAGCGCCGTAAGGTGTTTGTTTTTCGGTACGATTGATTTTTAACGAAGATAGATCTGAGTTTTTTGTTTCCATAAAATTTAATTTTGATTGAGAAAAAAATGAAGAAGGTAAAATATATTAGTGTCAAGATAGTTAAAATACTATGTATTTTCATTAATTATTCTCATTAGTAAACATATTTCCCAAAATCATTTTAACAAACCACAAATCGGTGAACAAAATGCTTTTACCGGCGAATGATTGCATAAATTAACTTTGATTTCATAAAATAAAATCGCTATCATCCTATTTTCTTCCAAACTCTGCCTGTCTAAACTCCAGTTCTCCACTATTCCTATTATGAGTTAAAATCTCATTTAGAGGCGATCTATATCCAAATAAACCTTATTTTTTTAAAGAAATTCCTTTGGAACGATAATTGGGTAATTAAATAGAAATTAAAAATAATTTCACAACGAAATCTAAAGGAAAGAAATGAGCTTATCAGAAATTATTTTATATACGACAATTGGGGTTGCGCTCTTATTTGTAATCTTTATTTCAATATCATTTATCGCTTATAAAGTTAAGAATCGCAATAAAGCGAAACCTTATATGCGCAACACAGCAATAACAAATAACAACTATAGAAAAACTTCTGAAATACTAAAGTCTGAAGCTATAATAGATAATCATATGATTAGTTATAATTATTTCGTTGAAGACCGTGAAAGGATAGTCCATTCAAATAATTATTTACGTCAGCATGAATCAAAGCGTATGTTTAGGTAGTAAATTTAGTCTAATTAATAGTATTCAATTCATTTAATATTTACTAATTTACCAAACATTGAATTATCAATGGGAATGTTAACTTCAATTTTCTTAATCAAGATTTGCTGCTTATAAGATGTACCTGGAGTATCAGAGTCAAGCAGAAATGCATACATCAGCCCGTCGACTTTCTTGTAATTATTAAAATATGTTTCTACTTTGACCTTTTTACCGTGTGATAAAATATTCCCGACCCATTTTATTTCAAGAAAAGTTTTACAATCAATAAAATCATCCCGCACATCACCGTCTTTCATAGTGATAATAAGTTTATATGCCTCATTGTCATTTATTTTTTCTTTGCCGGGATAAGTAATTTTGTTTCCTTTTGATTTATAATTAACAAGCGGACCGCCAATTTCAGCGCTACCGAAAGCATTTTTTAATTCATCTGAATTCATTGGACGAGCTGAGTCGCTGCCGCTTAAAGGATTCAACACCCAACCTGATTTGCCATCAGTTGTATTAATTATTTTTACTCCATTTATCATAATTTCGTCTCTCATTTTCCCAGGGCGTTTCATTTCAACCATAAAAGGTTTAGCAGAATCGGAACCAAAAGAAATATCTCCTGTTAAGCGCTGAGTCATAATCCCATTTATTTTTGCAACTCCCCCTCTAGCGGCAAGATTTTTTGCTATAATTTCGTCGACAGTTTGTGCCTTCGTTTGAGCAATAAAAAATAAAATAATCAGTACCGCATTATAGAGATATAAAGCTGAAAGCTTAAAATGGGTTTTATTCTTAGTCATTTTGTAATCCTTTTTTGTTGTTATTGAATTCAGTATTGAATTATTTGAAAAAACTTTCCTTTAAGAATAAGTTTCATTTATCGCAGTCACAGTGCTCAATTCCTTCGGCTTTTTCAAAAGCTTCTTTTCCTTCTTTGAATGAGAAATATACAATCCCTAATGCGCCGATACTGTCAATATACCGGAAGCCTGTAACCTTAAAAATTAAACTTGCAGTAAGCAAAACAAGCGACATGTAAATGCAAACTTTTGTGCAGTTAGCATCCGATAAAATCGGCTGACAGCTAAGTTTTGTTCCCGTGGAAATTTTTAGCTTCATCAAGACATACATTACAGACATTGAAACAACAGAAATGATTATTCCTGAGACTGTCGTTTCGGGGCTTTTACCCAGATAAACATTCAGTATAGATGAAATAATCAATCCGGCAGATAAAAAATAAAATCCAGTGCCTGTTATTTTAAGCGCTAATATTTCTGCATTATTCCTTTTACTGTTTGGATTTTTCATAATCCTTTTAATCATTACAAAAATTCCTATTGCAGACACCGCTTCAATTATACTGTCAAATCCAAACCCGAATAGAGTTAACGCCTTATCGCTATAACCATAATAAATTGATACAATTCCTTCGACAATATTAAATAAAATAGTTGCTGCGCTTAAAGCTATCCCCGTTTGAAATAATTTCGCTTGAACTTTATCCATTATCGTCATATCTGATATTTCAATGCTTTCGATTTCCGGTTTCACTTCTGCTTTCCTTCTATTTTCTCTATCGCCTTTTTCAATTCAGGCTTAACAATTTCACGTTGTTCCTCATGCGCAATTTTTTTTAACAAAGGAAGAGATTCATTTGCATTTGCTTCAACAAGAAGATTCGAGGCATAAATCCTTGTTCTCCAATAATAATTTTGAAGAGCGTCGTTATAAACTTTAATAACTTCGTCACGATGTTTTTGGATAAAACTTTTTGCACAATTAAGTGCAGCAACATCCAAAAGATGCATTCCGCCAATACTGTACTTATAGTTTGAGTATTTATCAGCTAATTGAATTGCCCGAGGGTCTCCGAGTATTTTTAATCCATCAAAGACGGAACGCCGAACTATATTTCTATGAGAATTTAGCGTCAATGCTTTTTGAAGAATATCAAACGCACCAGGCATTTTACCGGCACCGATTGCGTAAGCAGCCGCGGCTCTTACATAATCATTTTTTGAGTTGAATAATTTTTTCACTAAAAATTCTTTAATATTTTTTATAGGGTACATTGATAGTCCCTTTATTGCCACTTCCTGAACTCTAGCATCAAAATCATTTGCGGCAAGCATAATTGCATTAAGGGCATCCATACCACCAATCTTTTTTAGGCTTTCTACTGCATGCAATCTTACGCCATAAAAGCCATCACGCAATAAAACTCGCTTAAGCAGCGGAATCGCCCGTTTTCCAAAAGAGACTAATGAATCTGCCGCGTCAATTCTTCCTATTATATCATCATCGTACTGAAGTTGGTAGACAAGTTCATTAAAAGTTTTGGGGAAATCTACAGTACATAGAACAGGAATATTTTTATTAAAAAGAATCATGTCCGGTTTTTGTGGGCAATCGAATTCAAATGTCTCATTTTTCTTTGCAACATGAATCTTCTCGCTAATCAAATTCTTTCCTGCGGTAATTTCAACCGGGACATGCATGTCAAATAATCCTACAGCCGGCAGTTCTTTTTGGGTTTGTTCAACTGTTAAATAAACTTTTCTGGATTGTTCATCATATTTATATGAAACTTTAAATTCCGGATAACCTGCTCCATAAACCCATTCGTTAAAGAACCAGGAGAGGTTTTTACCCATGGATTCTTCCATAGTTTTTTTGAAATCTTCGGTGGTTACATCCTGGTATTTAAATTTTTGGACATAATTTTGAATCCCTTTTTTGAATGCTTTATCGCCGAGTTCATATCTAAGCATATTTAAAATTGCGGCGCCTCTCTCATAGCATTTATTAGCTGTTTCGCCAAGCTCTACGGGAATAAAATTATGTTGATATGCTTTTATAGAATCAAGCGGCTGTTCTTTAATTTCTTCAGTTTGATAAAGTCGGTTTTCAGTATATCTTAAAAATTTAAAGTCATCTTTTCCGAATTGATGGAGATAATAAAGATCGGTAAAATAAGTTGCAAAGCTTTCGTTAAGCCATATATGGTCGAAAGATTTACACGTAAGCAAATCTCCAAACCATTGATGCGCAAGCTCGTGAGCAGTCAAATCGTCGGGAATATAATTCGGAATAGCACTTTTCCCCTCAAGTAGTCTCATGTTCAAAGTAGTTGCAGTTATATTTTCCATTCCGCCATACTCAAAGTCCTGAACTGTAGTTTGTGCATAACGATTGTAAGGATAGGGTGCAATGTAGTCGGAATAAAACTCAATCATCTGCGGGGTTCGCCCATAAAAATAATCTGTTTTATCCGCCCACTCGCGGGGAACATTATAATCAAGTTCAACACCTCTTACATAATCTTTAAAGGTTACATAATCGCCGATAATGATTGAGGTAAGATAATTTGAATGAGGATAGTCGCATTTCCAGTCGAATGTTTTGGTATGTGCATCATTATTTTCATTCACAAAGACAAGCTTGCCGTTAGAAATAACGGATAAACTGTCGGGAACAGTTGTGATAATTTCTGAAGTTAATTTATCGTCAGGAAGATCGTAGGCTAAATACCAATACCTGTTATCCCTATCTTCACCCTGGCTCCAGATATTATAACGCATAGATGGGAATACTTTCGACGGTTTGAAAAAATATAATCCGTCCGTAGGAAAAGCCGTATATTTAATTTGAACGGTTAAGCTATCGCCTGCGTTATAATTTTTATCAAGCTTAATAAAAGCATTCTCATTAGTCTGCCAAAATGAAAGGCTAGCATCTCCGAGCTTAACGGAAGAAACTTTAATCGTTTTTGCATCAAGAATGAGGGTATCAAAATTATTTTTAATCGGAGAGAATGTAAATTCTTCATTTCCGGTAACCCTGTTACTATCGGCATTAAACTGTAAAAACAGTTTGACATTTTTTTGGTCATAATTTCGCGTTTGCGGATTAAGGACAGATACGTCGCTTGATTGAGCGTAAACCGCTCGTGCAAAAAAAGTGATTATAAAGAAATAATAAAAAAAGGATCTATTATGGGATTTAATCATAGCAGGGTTCCTAATAAATAGAAAAATCTTTCGAAAAATAGCGGTAAATAATGTAGGATATCAGGTTAGTCAAATTGATTCCATTATCATCCGGGCAGACGTAACCTTACCGAGGAAATTAGAATTGACTTCAGCTTGAAGTCGTGGGGCTTCTTTTTCCGCATAAGAGATATATTGATCAATCGATTCGCATTCGTAGTGGCTAAAGTAAGTTACTTCATTACTTGAGTTGGTAGGAATACGTACTTTGTAAAATTTGTGATTATTAAAATAGCCAGTTCGAAGAATATCCGGAATGTGTGTATCTTTCATCCATGAAAGCCATTCATTCTCAGCTTCTTTTTTTACAATTGAAGTAATGCTATAGACAAACATATAAGCCTTTATATTTTAAGAGGTGAATTATTTAAAGAAAAAGAATCCGCTCTAACTAGTTAGATAACTTGAATTACTAATTACTCAAATATGCTTGGCTAAACTTAATTTTTTTTTCTAAAAAATGCTAATGAATATGTGAAGGATAAAATTTAAAAATGTTAGCAGCGCCACATCATTAAAAATTTTCTTGTTGCGAAAAGAAAAATATTTTATCTTTACTACGGTTCTGTTAAAAGGTTCTCCCCTGCCTTTTAACTTAAGGAACTAAAGTCCCATAGTCGCCCGATTATGGGGCTTTTTATTTTTAAATGAATATTTTACCTTTTAATATTTTCCCGGCGAATATTTATCGAGTCCTTCTTTGAATTAGGCTTTACTTGTGGAGTTTTCTTTTGTTTAACGGGAGATTGCTTTTTCCGGTCTATTTTAGGCGTATTTACTTTCTGAGTTCCTGCGCCGCGTATCATATTATTATTTCGCTTTGGAATGCTCTCTCGTATTTTTTTACTATTATCAATCGGCGGCTTTCTTTCAACCGGATTTTTATAATCCGTTTTAGGATTAGTGTTTACAGGACTTCTTACCGGAGGTGTATCAGGTCTAGTAACCGGTGGAGGTGCAACAGGCCTAGTAATTTGCGTAGGAGTAACTGGCCTGGTAACTGGGGGTAGTATAGCTTTATTATCATTTTGCTGTACGCCATTATTTTTAATCTGATCGTTTCTTAAATTTCCTACCTTTTGCACTCTTGCACGAATTATTTGCCGGCTTCCGGCAGATACTTTTTCATTTACTATATTGGCTTCCTGTATCCTCTGGTTTGTAACATTTTCTATTTCACGAACATCCGGAGCCCGACCGCCTTCATTATTTCTAATATTTCTAATTGCGCTATTGTTTTCACTAGTCCTGTATTTGACAACATCCTGATTTATAAAATTTTTCTGAGGAACGACTACCCAGTAATTTGTTTGACTATAGTAAACATTTGCAACAGGATAATTAGGAGAAGGTTGGGGCGCCCAACCGACATAACCGTTTTGATTATACCATACCACACGAGCCGGGGCCCATTGATAAGACGGTTCCCAAATCCATCCGTATTGAGGATTGTTATCCCAATAGCCATAATGGTAAACCACCCAGCCATAAGGTTCGTAGGAATCCCACATCCAACCATTAGCAGTCCATACCCAACGTCCATCTGAATAAGGTTGCCATTGCTGTGAAACGTTTGGTTGCCAAACTGTTCCTACTTGCGGTACATTTATCCATTGACCGTATTGATCTAGTTGACTGAAGGTTTGGGTCGGATTATTTGCTACAGAAACATTCTGGGTTGTATAACATGCAGGAATAATCAGTACGGCAGAAGTTAAAAGGACATAAATTATTTTTCTCATTTTTCAATCCTTCAATTTGTAATTCTTTAATTTGCGACTTAGTAATCTCGTTGGATAATCATGCAATGTTAAAATATTTTAAAGTATATCGAAATTATCCAGGCATTTATTTCCGAATGTACTGGAATAAATGCTTATGCACGCATCAGCGGGAAAAAAATTTAATTTCGTGCTTATAAGCATTTTATTTGGCAATAATATAATACATTCAAGGATTATAAATCCAGATATATTATAGGTGGAATATAATTCTTTTAGATGAAGAAAGGCACCGATAAAATTGGTATGAAATTACCTAAACTTCAATAAAGAGAACGTAAAGTGTGGCACACTCAAGAAAATTAGAATATTACCAGTTAAAATTGCACACAATATTATATTTGATCGCATTTGAGCATAGAGGTATTTTTACTCAATACATGAATATATTTGGGTGGGTATCGGCCAAAATGGCCGACTTTTTTTCATGAGATATTTAGATAAAATTAGATGCCTAGTTGAGGCTTGTTATAGGCTTGGCAGAGGCCTAGTAGAAATGGGAAGAATTTGGTCAAAGACATGATGAAAATGATCACGATTGTGACAAAAATGGTAAGGTGCGAAATGACATTTTGGAGTTGTGCAACAGTCTCAACAGGCTGGCATAGATTTTAGTGCAAATTCTATCGAAAGTATCAGAATCTTATCCCTGATTATTCTGTGATGATTTTGAAATATTGTCTAAAAATGGCTATTCTTTAATTTGAGTTTTTCTTTTAAGGTTGATATGCTTTCCTCGACTTCTTCGCGTGGGAGATTTCCTTTGATTAAATCTTCATCCGGTTTTTCTAATAAACGTTCACAGAATCTTATCCCTTTTTCGGTATAATTATCATCGTATTCAATCAAATTATAAATAATATTTTCAGCTTCGGCATAAGTGCCTGAAAATTCATAATAGAAGAAAAGGTTCTCTTCGGTATCTATAGTTATTTCAAATTCTTTAAGCTTGGAGGTCAATAAATTAATTTTATTTAGATGATCTAGTTCTATTATGGTAGGAGAACTTTTCAGCCCTTCGACAAAAAGAGACAAGGAACGCTCATACAAACTAATTGCCCTTTCCATATTGTTCTGAAGCTTAAATATTTCGGCTTCTTCATAAAATAAAACTCCGAACACGTAACAATTCCCTGGAAGTAATAACTCATTTTTACCGATAAGGTTGATAAGTTGTTCGTCGGAAATGTTGTCAACAAAATTTAAGTCTAATCCGAAGAATTCCTTTGTTACATTGTTCAGTTCAGATAATGCTGTTTTATAATCCTTGGCATCTTTTGAGAAGACAAGTTTAGCAAGCGCTTTTACAAGCGTATCAATCATCCGCATTAAATAATCTTTTGTAAGCATACAAATTATATCTGATTTATTTTTGTATTTCTAATTTAGCATAATTAATTATGTTAAAAATTAAATGTGTTCAGAATTCGCTTCTTAAAATGTTCAGACATAAGTCTATTCTATATAAATTTTTCAGTCAAGTTTTACAACTACCCTACCAGTAATATTTCCTCTAAATATCAAATCGATTTTCCCACTCAGCTCTTCAAGAGAACATTCTGATGCGATTAGATTTAGAGTATTGGGTTTCCATTCACCTGCTAATTTATTCCATAACATTTTTCGAATATTTAGATTACAATGTGCAGAATCGCTTCCTAATAGTTTAACTCCGCGGAGAATAAAAGGATAAACGGAAGTGTTAAGAATAGGCGACTGAGTAAGTCCACATGCCGCAATAGAACCACCATAAACCGTTGATTTGATTGCGGTAGCGAGAATATTTCCGCCAACGGAATCAATTACTGCTGCCCATCTTATTGGTAAAAGCGCCTTACCGGACTTGTCGTCAATACTTTCTCGATTAATGATTCTTGAAGCGCCGATATTTTTTAAAAAAGATTCCTTATCTATTTTTCCAGTAACAGCAGTTATTTTTTTATAACCGGCTTTAGATAAAATTGCAATTGATAACGAACCAACCCCCCCTGTTGCTCCGGTAATTAAAATGTCTTCTTTACCAAAATGGTCTAATCCATCTGCTTCAAGATTATGAAGAGACAACGCTGCTGTAAAACCGGCGGTTCCGTATATCATAGATTCTTTTAAGGTCATACTTTTCGGAAGCTTTATTACCCAGTCAGAAGGAACGCGAATAAATTGTCCGTATCCGCCCGGAGTGTTCATACCGAGGTCGAATCCTGTAACTATGACTTCATCTCCGGCGATAAAATCTTTTTTAGCTGATTCAACAACAATGCCTGCAGCATCAATTCCCGGTGTATGCGGATATCGTCTTGTAATTCCTTTATTTCCAGATGCCGATAAAGCGTCCTTATAATTCAGTGAAGAATATTTTACGTTGATTAGGACGTCATCAACGGGAAGATCATCAATTGATTTTGTTTTAATCTCTCTGATGAATTTTCCGTTCTCTTCGCGAACGACAAAAGCCGTAAACTTATTTTCTTCCATTTTATCATATCCTTTTTATATCAATTTAAATTTAATCAATTTAGTCCTGAAATATGCTTTAGTGAAAAATGGGACACAGATTAGTTATGATTACTTATGATTGGTTAAGATTATTCTTAATTAGGTTTGCGGTATGTCAATCCGGCTTTCAATCTAAGTCAATCCTTTTTATATTTGTTACTTAAAAAATAGTTGATAAATGAACGATAAATATGAAGCCGTAATTGGATTAGAAGTACACGCACAGCTTTTAACTGAGTCAAAAGCCTTTTGCGGATGCTCTACAAAGTTTGGTAATGCACCAAACAGCAACGTTTGTCCAATTTGTCTCGGTCATCCGGGGGTTTTACCGGTATTAAATAAAAAAGTTATCGAATATACTATCAAGATGGGACTTGCAACTAATTGTACAATTAACCAACGTTCAACCTTTGCAAGAAAGAATTATTTTTATCCTGACTTACCGAAAGGTTATCAAATTTCACAGTATGAAGAGCCGATTTGTGAGCAGGGGCATATTATTATTTCGTTAAGCGGCAGTTCTGAAAAAAAAGTTGGTATCACACGTATTCACATGGAAGAAGATGCCGGGAAATTGATACACGATCATGGATTTGAAACGCTTGTAGATGTTAATCGGTGCGGGGTTCCATTAATGGAAATTGTCAGTGAACCGGATATGAGAAGCGCAGAAGAAGCTTATCAATACCTTACAAAAATTAAACAGCTCGTGCAATATCTTGAAATATGCGACGGGAATATGGAGGAAGGTTCTTTGCGATGCGATGCTAATGTTTCAGTAAGATTAAAAGGAGCAAAGGAATTTGGTACTAAGAGAGAAATAAAGAACATGAACTCTTTCCGTAATGTGGAAAGAGCTATTAAGTTTGAGATTAATAGACAAATTGAGATTATTGAAGACGGTGGAACAATTACTCAACAAACTCTGCTATGGGATGCAGATTTGAACGAAGTTTTCCCGATGCGAAGCAAAGAGGAAGCGCATGATTACAAATACTTTCCTGAGCCGGATTTATTACCGGTAATTGTCGATGAAAAATGGAAATCCGAAATTGAAAAATATTTGCCGGAACTTCCTGAAAATAGAAAAGAAAGAATGGCCGTTACATATAATCTCCCCAAATATGACGCAGAACTACTTACGCAGAGCAAGCCAATTGCCGATTATTATGAAAAAGTAATTTCTGTAACTAATGATTATAAGAGTGCCAGTAATTGGATAATGACTGATATTTTGAAAATAATTAACGAAGAAAAAATTGATATTAGGGATTTCCCGGTGGCAGCCGAAGACCTTGGTGAGCTGATAAATCTCATAAGTGATGGCACTATCAGCGGAAAAATTGCTAAAGAAATTTTTCCGGCAATGGTGATTGAGAAAAAAAAACCATCAGCAATTGTTAAGGAAAAGAACCTTTTACAAATTTCCGATGCGGGCGAGATTGAAAAAATCGTAAACCAAACGTTGGAAAAAAATTCTTCCGAAGTGCAAATGTATCTTGGCGGAAAGGAAAAAGTATTTGGCTTTTTCGTAGGCCAAATAATGAAGGAGACTAAAGGAAAGGCTAATCCTAAGCTTGTAAACGAGTTACTTAGCGAAAAGCTTGAGGCATTAAAAAATAAAATAATAAAGTAAAAACGGAGTTTAGATTTGTCATTTAGATCAGGACTAAAAAGATTTTTTGGTATCAAAACTGAAGAAGAACTTAAGAAAGTTAAAACACCAAAAGAAAAAGTTAAAGAATTTATAGAATCACTGTTGTTTGCGGGAATTGCCGCATTCTTCATTATAACTTTTATTGTTCAAAATACAAGGATACCGACAGGGTCTATGGAAGATACAATTCTTGTAGGTGATTTTGTTTTGGTAAACAAATTTATTTACGGTGCGGAGTCTACAAAATACATTCCTTTCACTCAGATTGAAATTCCACATTTTAGGCTGCCGGCAATAAGAGAGCCGAGGAGAAAAGACATTGTAGTCTTTGAATTTCCCGGTATGAGACATCAACTTTACTCTGATGAGCGCGGAGTTAATTATGTTAAACGTTGTATTGGGCTGCCCGGCGACACAATTCAAATAATTAATAAAGTTGTTTTTGTTAACGGAAAACAATTTTGGATTCCGCCACATATAGATTATATTTCTGGGCCTGCCGAACCTAAAGGAATTATTGAACCAAGGATATTTCCACTTGGGATGCCTTGGAATGAAGATAATTACGGTCCGTTGATTGTTCCCAAAAAAGGATATACAATCAAACTAACCCCTGATAACGTCGAGCAATGGGGTATGACCATCAACCGTGAATTTGGAAAAATAGTAGTTGCCGTTGATGGCAGCCAGGTAACAATAGAAGGTAAGCCTGTTACCTCTTATACATTCAAGAAAAATTATTACTTTATGATGGGCGATAATAGAGATGACAGTCTTGACAGCCGCTACTGGGGTTTTGTTCCCGAAGATAATATTGTCGGGGAAGCATTTATAACTTTATTTTCATGGGATAGAGATATTCCGTTTACAGATTTCTTCCGGTTAATTGGCTCTATAAGACCGGATAGAATTTTGTTTCTTCTGCACTAAAATACTTTAATCAAAACATGGGGGTTAGATAACCGCCCATTTAATTCTACGAATAGATTTTCGACACAAAAAGAATTTATGGATTTATTAAATCTAAATTACGAAAAGTATAAGCTTCAAAACGGACTTGAAGTAATTTTATACCGTGATAACGAACTTCCGATTGTGACGGCAAATATTTGGTTTCGAACCGGATCGGCAAATGAGAAGGTAGGCAAAACCGGGATTGCACATTTATTTGAGCACATGATGTTTCAGGGCTCCGTCAACGTTCCGAAAGAAATGCATTTTAGATTTATTCAAGAAGCCGGGGGAAATCTAAACGGATCAACAAGCACGGACAGAACAAATTATTTTGAAAAAGTTCCGTCGAATTTTTTGGAATTAATTCTTTGGCTTGAATCCGACAGAATGGGATTTTTCATCCCCGCATTAACTCAAGAAAAATTAGCAAACCAAATTGATGTTGTTAAGAATGAGCGCCTTGAAAGATATGACAATCAACCATATGGTCTTGCCTGGGAAATTTTGATATCAAGTCTTTTTCCGAAGAACCACCCATACAGTTGGGCAACAATCGGCTCTCTTGAAGACATAACGAGTTTTACGATAGAAGACGTAAGGAGTTTTTTTGAAAAGTATTATTCCCCCGCAAATGCAAGTCTGGTTATAGCCGGAGATTTTGATCCTGTTGAAGCCAAAGAATTAACGAAAAAATATTTCAGTGAAATTCCGAGCAAAAATCACTTTGAAGAACTGCAGATAAAACCCGCAACGCTTGCCGAGAATAAATTCATAGTTCATAAAGATAATGTTCAGCTTGAAAGAATTTATCTTGCATGGCACACAGAATGTGCTTATTCTGAGGATGATGCCGCACTCGATATTCTAACCGATCTACTCACTGGTTCGAAAACTTCACGTCTTTATAAAAAATTGGTTTTTGAACAAGAAGTTGCTCAAGAAGTGACGGCATATCAATTCTCCGGAAAATTTGCGGGATATTTTGTTGTGATTGCAACTGCTAAACCCGGAATAATGCTGACTGAACTTAAAGAAAAAATTTTTGCTGAGTTTGAAAACATTAAGAAGAATGGGATAAATGAGAACGAATTATTGCGGTCAAAAAACGGAATTAAGTCAGGTTTCATTTATTCAATGCAGAATATTGATTCGATGGCGGATCAATTGAACTCATATAATTATTTTTTAAATGAGCCAAACTCTTTTAATTATGATTTGAGCAGATATGAAAACGTTAGGGTTGAAAATCTGCTTAACCTATTTGAGAAATATTTGAGCAAACCTTTCGTTGAACTGCACGTAATTCCCGAAACCGAAGGATAAATTATTATGATTTTAAACCGGGCCGTCAAACCTACACCGAATAAGAATATTTTATTTGAATTGCCGCAGATAGAAAAATTTAGATTGCAAAACGGATTGGAAGTTTTATTTATCCAGAAGAAAAAGCTTCCAATTATAAGGCTCAGCTTGATTGTAAATGCCGGAAGCAAATTCGACCCCGATAACAAAAAGGGACTTTCGAATCTTTTAGCTATGGTCATTGATGAAGGCGCCGGAAAATACAGTGCTCTTGAAATTAGCGAAGAATTCGATACACTCGGCGCGAACTTCGCAGTGAATAGTAATCACGATAAAATTTATTTAACCCTACAAACTTTAACTGAAAATTTCGATAAAGCCTTAGAATTATTTTGCACAGTTGTTACTGCGCCCCATTTTTCAGATGAAGATTTTCTCCGACAGAAAAGAAAAACTTTAACCCATCTGCTTCAGCTAAAAGATGATCCTGAAGAAATTGCCGATACGGTATTCAGTTATGTTTTATTCGGAGAGGAAAACCCATATGCATTTCCAACAAGCGGGTATGATGATCATATAGAGAATATTTCAGTCGACGATATAAAGGATCACTACAAAAAGTATTTAACACCTGATAATTCAACTCTTGTAGTTGTCGGTGATGCATCCGTAAAGGAATTAATAGAAAAGCTGGACTATCATTTAGGCTGGTGGAAACCGGAAGGCTTACACTTTAAATTAAATTTTAATACAAAAGAAAGTGCAAATCAGATTTTCCTTGTAGACAAAAAGGATTCAGTACAAACTGAAATAAGAATTGGTTATCCATCATCTAGACGTAACATTGAAAATTTTTTCTCAAAACTTGTTCTCAACACAATACTTGGCGGACCTTTTACAAGTCGCATAAATTTGAATCTCCGCGAAAACAAAGGTTACACTTACGGTGCATCATCAAGTTTTGGTTATTTACAGGAGAGCGGATTTTTTATTGTATCTACTTCCGTCGGAATTGAGAATACAGCAAATGCCATAAAAGAAATATTGGATGAACTAACCAAAATTAGAGAGGGCATAACCGACACCGAGCTGGAATTTGCCAAATCTTTTTTAGTTAGGCAATTCCCTTCGAGCTTTGAAACCTATAGGCAGATTTCCTCAAACTTAACAACTATGGTAATTCATTCACTACCAGATAATTACTTCAACACTTACCTTGAAAATTTGCAAAGGATTTCGATTAAGGATGTAAATAAAGCGGCACAGGAAAATATCTTTGCAGGCAATCTTTCAATTGTGATTGTCGGCGATAAAGAAAAACTCTTACCCCAGTTAACAAGTTCAAATTTTGGGAATATTATTTCGACAGATTACATCGGAAAAGCGACAATTAAGTAGGCAGATAATAGTAATAATTCTTCTATTTATTAAATAAAAATCATTATCTTTGTCGAAAAATTTTCTAACTTTTTAATTATTTTTCATAACAAATTTCTTAAAAACAGCGTGGGAAAAATATAATGGATAAAAACTCCAGGCGGATAGTTGTAACCGGAATGGGCGCATTAACACCGATAGGTCTTTCGGTTGAAGAATTCTGGAACGGAATGATGAATAGCAAAAGCGGCGGTGCGTTAATAACTTCATTTGATACTTCAAGGCTTGACACAAAATTTGCTTGCACACTTAAAGGTTTTGAAGCAACAAATTATATGGATAGAAAAACTGCGCGCAGGCTTGATCCTTATGCCCAATATGCGATGGCAGCAGCATCTGAAGCCATCAAGGACAGCGAAATAAATCCAGAAAACTTATCGGATGAAGAAAGAGCAAAGATCGGAGTAATATTCGGAAGTGGGATCGGAGGGATACAAACTTTTTATAATCAATCTGTGGTAAATTACACAGAGGGACCGCAAAGGGTATCACCGTTTTTTATCCCCATGTTGATACCGGATATCGCAGCCGGGTATATTTCCATTCATTACGGATTTAGAGGACCTAACTACTGTATTGTTTCGGCATGTGCAACAGCTAATAACAATATGATTGACGGATTCCTTTTGATTAAACAGGGTATAGCCGATGTAATTGTTGCCGGCGGGAGTGAAGCAGCGATAAATGAAATTGGAATCGGTGGATTTAATTCTGCAAAAGCTTTATCAACAAGAAACGATTCGCCCGAAACAGCAAGTCGACCTTTCGATTCAACTCGGGACGGTTTTATTATGGGTGAAGGTGGAGGTATAATAATACTTGAAGAGTTAGGGCATGCAATAAAACGCGGGGCAAAAATTTACGCCGAGATTATCGGTATGGGGTTATCTGCTGACGCATATCATATAACCGCACCACATCCTGAAGGAATCGGGGCAATACTCGCAATGAATATGGCAATTGAGAATGCTGGTATCAAGCCGGAAGAAGTTGATTATATAAATATGCACGGAACTTCGACTGAACTTGGTGATATAGCCGAGACAAAAGCAATCAAAAAAGTCTTCGGTGAACATGCTTACAAAATGAATGTCTCCTCGACCAAAAGTATGACTGGACATTTGTTGGGAGCAGCAGGTGCGGTTGAAGCAATAGCATCAATTCTTGCAATTAAGAACGATATAGTTCCACCCACAATTAATTTTGTAAATCCTGACCCTGAGTGTGACCTGAATTATACTTTTAATAAACCACAAGCAAAAAAGGTAAATATAGCTATAAGCAATGCTTTTGGATTTGGAGGACATAATACATCAGTTGTATTTAAAAAGTTTACTGAATAAAATATTCAAATATATTTGAGTATTTCGACCATTAGGTATAACAAAAAAATAATATAAAGGAGACGTGTTTATGGATCATTCACAAGTAACAACAACGTTTTCTCTTGAAGGATATAAAATAGTAAAACATCTTGGAGTTGTTAGAGGAATAATAGTGAGGTCGAGGTCTGTCTTTGGAACAATAGGCGGTTCGCTTCAAACTATTTTCGGCGGAAATATTTCTTTATTTACGGAACTCTGTGAAAAAACACGAATTGATTCATACGAATTAATGATTCAACATGCACAAAATTTAGGAGCAAATGCAATTCTTGGAGTTCGATACGATACAACCGAACTTCTCTCAGGTGTTAGTGAAGTTTTATGTTACGGCACCGCAGTGATTGTAGAAAAAATTTAATAATCCTAAGATTTATTATTTCTTTTCCTCAAAAATACTATCCGGGATTCCTTTATTTACAACATAGTCTGAATAGATAATATAAACTTTGCCAACCAAGCCGGCAAGGGTTTTCTTATTATCCTTTTTTTCGATTCTATCGTTAAACTCATTAGGGACCAGGTCTACTCGGCTCATATCAAATTGAAAAATCATCGAATCCGGTAAAGGGAATTTATTATTAGAATCATAGTTTAGAATAATTGTAAATGTTCCGTTAGTTTTTGTAGTCGATTCAATTTTTATAATTACATTTTTTGCCTGATCAATCCACAAAGTTGAAAGAATTATATTGCTTTTGTCTTCAAGCGGAATGACTTTTATCATAGCGGTTTTAATTCCATTAACAAAATCCTCCTTCTGATAAAAAGCAGAATATTTATCTTTAAGCAAAGACGAAGGAGAAAAATCCAATCCTTTTCGGGGGATCATTGCAAATCCTTCCGATTCGATATGAATTTTATCCGGTTGTTTAAAATAAATTTTTGCCCGGGTTTCGGGAACTTTTAAGACCTTGACATCAACTTTAATTTTTATGTCTGCGACATAATCTTTAACGGTGCTAAATTCTTGCTTTACGTTTTTTAATATCAAATCGGGGTCTCTGCTTTGAGCCAATGTGATTGAGGCAAAAGCAGTAAAAAGTAAAATTATTTTTTTCATTTAGATTCCTTTTTAACTGAACTTTTAAAGAGTATTTAAGAAAGAATATCTTTTTTTTGAAAAATCAAAGCCGCTGATCCAAAGAATAAAAATATATGCCCTAAAAGAATTAAAGAATCTTTAATAATTTCTTTTATATCGATTGGGTCGTCAAAAAATAACCGCCAGCCATTCATGTAATTTGTAAAAAGGTATGGTTTAATAGCTCTAAATATTTCAATATTAATTCCGGAAATAATTATGAAGATAATAATTATCGCCATCGTTGAGATAATGGGTCCGATTGCATTTTCAACCAATGAAGAAAATAGAAACGCTAGAGAGGCAACAACACCCATACCTAATGAAGAAAAACAATAAGCCAATAAAAATCGCCATAAAACATCGTTCTTCGAAAACACAATTATTGTTCCATTCTGAACAACAAGCAAATCGCCAGAGCCAAAAATACTTAGTCCTAAACCAAGACTAAAAATCGCAAGGAAAAATATTATCATACATGTATAAATGATTCCGGCAAGGAATTTAGACGTAACGATATTAATTCTTGAAACGGGTCGAGTAATCAACATCCTGTAAGTTCCTGACGTTGCCTCGCCAGCTAAAAGATCACCGGCGACGAGTGTAATTAAGAACGGGATATGAATTACCAGGGTGTTAAGGATTAAATGCGAAACTAAATAACCATTCAATAAATTCCCCACGAGGATAAAGGATTGCTGAAGATTGTGAGTCATAAAATTAATTGACCGCTGCCCTTCCACGAGCATAGCGACTTGGATTACGGATACGAGAACCGCAATAGCTATAAAACCAATATAGGTTCTCCATTTTCTAAAAATTTTATAAAGCTCAATATTTATTAATCCAATCATTTGGAAACCGTCTCTGTAATACTTAAAAAATATTCTTCTAGCGAACGTGTAGGAATTACCGCACTTACTAAAATATTATTTTCTACAAAAAGCTTATTCAGGAAAGAAATTTCGCCCGGCTCTAATAGAAAAATCAACTTATTTCCCACAATAGAATCGAGCATTTTCATCCAGGAAGTATCATTAATTAATAGCTTTGCTTTTTCAATTTCATCAACTTCAAAAGTTACTTTTAGTTTATTCGAATTCAGCAAGTCAGAAACATTGCCTTCAACTTTTGCATAACCTTTGTCGATAATAACCATCCGGTTTGCAACAAGCTCCACTTCATAGAGAATATGAGAAGATAGAAATATTGTTTTCTTTTTTTCTTTGCTTAGATAAATAATCAAGTCTCTAATTTCCTTCATGCCTTGGGGATCCAAGCCAGTTGTAGGTTCATCAAGGATTATCAAATCGGGTTCGTGTAATAAAGCCTGTGCTAAGCCAAGACGCTGTTTCATCCCGTGTGAAAAAGTTTTGACTTTACTTTTATATCTTTTGTGAAGCCCAACCAATTCCAGCATTTCCATAATTCTTTTTTTAGAAATATTGCTGCCCGAAATTTTCCCGAGTATTTCCATGTTTTTATAAGCGGTCATATAGCCATAAAAATCGGGCTTCTCAACTATAGCACCGATTTTTTTAAGTATTTCAATTCTATTTTCTTTTAAAGATTTTCCAAATAATTTTATGTTTCCACCGGAAGGTTTAATAAGCGATAAAAGCATTCTGATTGTTGTGCTTTTTCCAGCACCGTTTGGGCCTAAAAAGCCAAACACATCTCCCTTATAAACATTCAAACTTAGGTTATCAACCGCTCTAATTTCTTTAAACTGTTTAGAAAGATTTTGAACCTCTATTATTTTTTCGTCAGACAAAACTTCTTCTTTCATTGAAACGCATATATAAATTGTTCATCTAAATGTATAGAAAATTTATTCTCATATGAAGTGTCCATGATTCAATTTAGATTTAATATGCTAACTTATTTAAGTAGAAGCACTTCAATCTAAATTTATTAAAATCTAAGTTGAAATTTACGAACAAACTTCATTCAATAAATTACATATTAAAAAATATTTTTTGCTTTTTTATGATGAAATCGACACCGGAGTAAATTTAATTTGTTTTTTTAAATTTTTATCATCAACTTTGTCTAAAGTTTTTTCTGAACCACGACTGTTAAAAAACTTTTATTATGTTCTATTTCTTTTTTATTTAGTTTAAAATATATTCTAAATGAAAATGGACAAAAAAATATTACTAATAAAAAAGAATTTAATTTCCTCAAGCGATTTCCATCTTATAAAAAATGAATAGATGATTATTAAACATTTTGTAAACGTACACTTAGAAGGGAGTTTTTTCTATGCAAATTAAGAGACAATTTACCGAAGCAGAAAAAGATCCATTAGCTTCATTTGAATTCGTCAAGCGCACTTCGGAGATTAAAAATCCAGACGGATCTATCGTCTTTAAAATGGAAGATGTTTTTGTGCCGTCACATTGGTCACAGGTCGCAACCGATATTATAGCACAAAAATATTTTAGAAAAGCAGGGGTACCAAAGCTACTTGAAAGAATTGAAGAAGAAGGTGTACCGACATGGCTACAATCTTCTCAAGCTGATTTTACTAACTTGGAAAAACTCCCACCAAAAGAGAGGTATTCTTCAGAAACCGATTCAAGACAAGTATTTCATCGTTTAGCTGGATGTTGGACATACTGGGGATGGGAAGCAAAATACTTTGATAGCGAAGATGACGCAAAGGCTTTTTATGATGAATTAATGTATATGCTCGCCAATCAAATGACTGCCCCAAACAGTCCTCAGTGGTTTAATACAGGGCTACACTGGTCTTACGGAATTACAGGCCCTTCGCAAGGTCATTATTACGTTGATTATGTTACCGGTAATTTAAAAGCTTCAGAAGACGCATATTCTCACCCACAACCTCATGCCTGTTTCATTCAATCCGTTAAAGATGATTTGGTAAACGAAGGTGGAATCATGGATCTTTGGGTTCGTGAAGCGAGGTTATTTAAATACGGTTCCGGGACTGGTTCTAATTTTTCAGAAATAAGAGGTGCGGATGAACCATTAAGCGGCGGCGGAAGGTCTTCCGGTCTAATGTCTTTTCTAAAGATTGGCGATAGATCGGCAGGCGCAATTAAATCCGGCGGCACAACAAGACGCGCTGCAAAAATGGTAACGCTGGATCTCGATCACCCAGATATTGAAGACTTTATAAATTGGAAAGTAACCGAAGAACAAAAGGTTGCTTCCTTAGTTACAGGCTCCAAGCTATGCAATCTCCATTTAAATGCAATTATGAAAGCCTGCTACGATGAACATCCAGAAAACGATAGATTCAATAAAAATCTTAATAAAAAATTGAAGCATGCCGTTATTGAAGCAAGAAGAGCAATGATTCCAGGGAATTATATAGAAAGAGTAATTCAACTTGCAAAGCTTGGATTTAAATCAATTGAATTCCCTATTTATGATACAGATTGGGAATCGGAAGCTTACGCAACTGTAGCAGGACAAAATTCAAACAATTCAATTAGAGTAAAAAATGAATTTATGAATGCAGTTATCAACGACGGTGATTGGAATCTATATTGGAGAGTTGAGAAGAAAAAAGCTAAAGAAGAAAAACGTTCGCCTAAACCTTCAAGAACCTTAAAGGCAAGAGAGCTCTGGGATCAAATTGCTTTTTCGGCTTGGTCTAGTGCAGATCCTGGGATTCAGTATCATTCAACAATAAATGAATGGCACACATGCCCTGAAGACGGGGAAATAAAGGCTTCTAATCCTTGCAGTGAGTATATGTTTCTTGACGATACGGCATGTAATCTTGCTTCAATAAATTTAGTAAAATATTACGACACTAAGACGCACAAATTTGACATTGAGGCTTATCGTCATACAACGAGGCTTTGGACTATTGTCCTTGAAATTAGCGTTTTAATGGCTCAGTTTCCAAGCAAGGAAATTGCCCAACGTAGTTATGAATTCCGGACACTTGGTCTTGGCTATGCAAACCTTGGATCTTTATTGATGCTACAAGGAATCCCTTATGACAGCAATGAAGCCTTCGCTATTTGCGGCGCTTTGACTGCTATTATGCACATGTCTGCCTATGCAACATCCGCCGAAATGTCTAAAGAACTTGGCCCATTTCCTCAGTATAAAAAAAATAAAGAACACATGTTGCGCGTTATAGAAAACCACCGGAGAGCTGCATACAATGTTCCCACCGAAGAGTATGAAAAACTTTCAATCTTCCCGGTTGGCATAAATCCAAAACATTGCCCATCAGACTTATTAAAAGCTGCAAGAGAAGATGCCGATAGAGCACTTGAGTTAGGAACGGAACATGGTTTTCGAAATGCACAGGTAACAGTTATCGCTCCAACCGGAACAATCGGTTTAGTAATGGACTGTGATACGACTGGTGTTGAACCTGATTATGCCTTAGTTAAATTTAAAAAACTTGCTGGCGGCGGTTACTTCAAGATTATAAATCAATCAATTCCACCCGCGCTTGAAAGATTAGGTTATAATAGAGACCAGATGAATGAAATTGTTAAATATGCAAAAGGAACCGGCTCGCTTGAAGGTTGTCCTTATATAAATCATGAATCTTTAAAGGCAAAGGGATTTACCGATTTAGCTCTTGATAAAATTGAAAAAGCTTTACCTACTGTATTCGATTTAACTTTTGCTTTCAATAAATTCACTTTAGGCGTAGATTTCCTTATTAACAAATTAAAATTTAGCGAAGAAGAAATTGATTCTTTTGATTTTAATATTCTTACTTCATTGGGATTTTCAAAACAGGAAATTGCTACGGCGAACGATTATGTTTGCGGAACGATGACAATCGAAGGCGCTCCTTTCTTGAAGCATGAGCATTATCCGGTTTTTGATTGCGCAAACAAGTGCGGAAAAAAGGGAATGCGTTTTATCCGACCCATCGCTCATATCAAAATGATGGCTGCGGCTCAGCCGTTTATTTCAGGCGCAATTTCAAAAACAATAAACTTTCCTAATCAAGCTACGGTCGATGAAGTAAAAGAAGCTTATATGGAATCATGGAAACTGGGAATAAAAGCTAACGCTATATACAGAGACGGCTCAAAACTTTCACAACCTCTTAATACAATTACTGACGAAGAGATGGAAGCAATCCTTGAAGATAAAGAGCAAAATGACATTGTGAAAGTTGCCGAAAAAATAATTCACCGTTATATAGCAAAGAGAAGAAGACTTCCTGACAGAAGAACAGGTTACACTCAGAAAGCAAAAATAAACGGGCAATCGGTATACATCAGAACCGGCGAATATGAGAATGGGCAGCTTGGAGAGATTTTCATTGATATGCACCGTGAGGGGGCAGCTTTCAGAAGCTTACTTAACTGCTTCGCAATTTCTATCTCCCTTGGATTGCAGCACGGTGTACCGCTTGAAGAATTTATAGATGCTTTTGTTTTTACAAGGTTTGAACCGAGTGGAATTGTAGCAGGCAATGATAAAATTAAAATGGCTACTTCAGTTATCGATTATATATTTAGAGAATTAGCCGTTACTTATTTAGGAAGACACGACCTTGCCCATGTAGAACCAGACGAACAAAAATCCAAAGCTTCTCCCGGTATTGTAAAAAAACTTGTCGAGCCTGAATTTGAAAGCGAAGAAGTTGTAAGTGAAAGGTTAGTTGAACTCGATAGAGATAATGTTCAAACTTATAATTATTCTCTTTCTTCAAGCGAAGAAAAATTTCACAAAATGCCGAATCATCAAACAACAATGCAAATAAAGGTAAGACAGGCAATAGAACGCGGCTACACCGGCGATATTTGCACAGAGTGCCAAAGTATGACCATGGTAAGAAATGGGACTTGTTTAAAATGTATGACTTGCGGCTCTACTTCAGGGTGCAGTTGATCGGAACAATATAATCTATACAGAAAAGCCGTTCAATTTAGGACGGCTTTTTTATGGGCAATTAGTCTATACCTTTCCATCATTAAGCGGTCATTAATAAAATATATCAGAACTCATCTCAATTTGAAAATCTTAATAATATTTCCATAAAACAATTAATAACTAAATAAGATTCCATAATTTAGCTAGCCGCAAATCATCTTAAAGATTTAATTTTCTTAATTTAGGTGCAAATGTTTGCATAACTGCGACAACAATAAGGGTCATACTACCGCCAAAAATAACCGACGGAACCAAGCCCAATAATTTAGCCGCAAGACCGGATTCAAAAGAGCCAAGTTCATTTGAAGAGCCTACAAAGATGCCGTTAACGGCAGAAACACGTCCGCGCATTTCATCCGGTGTGAAAAGCTGGATAATTGTAGCCCGAATTATTACGCTAACATTATCAAACAATCCGCTTAAGAATAAAACGAACAAAGAGAAATAGAAACTTTTAGACAATGCAAACAAAATCATCGAAATACCGAACGCAAAGACACAAATTAATAGATTGCGTCCGGCATTTTTGAAGAATGGATTATGAGCTTGTATAACAGACATAATTATTTCTCCCAAGGCAGGAGCAGCTCTCAGAAAGCCTAATCCTTTAGCACCGATATGAAGAACCTGGTCGGCAAAAATAGGAAGAACGGAAACAGCACCACCAAAAAAAACCGCGAACATATCAAGAGTAATTGCGCTTAAAATAATCTGTTCCTTAAAAACAAATTTCAGACCTGCAGAAAGACTTTGCCTGATAGTTTCTTCTGAGGTTCGAGCCGGTAATTGTTTGTTTTGTACTTTGGCAAACAATAAAAAACCAGCTGCGCTCATTATGATAACGACTAAATATGCATTTCCTATACCGGAAAAGCCATAAATTAATCCTCCTGTGGCAGGCCCTGTTACGTCGGCAAGTTGCCAAGCTAGGCTGTTCCAGGTGGAGGCATTTCCAAATAATTCGCGCGGTATAAGCTGAGCAACAAATGCGCCTTGAGCAGGAGACATAAATCCGCGAGCCACTCCAGTAACAATAATTATTAGATAAATTGGAAATACACCGTGTTCAACAAGAATAATATGGAACCTTGTAGAAATCAGAAAAAGTGCAGAAGCAGACAAAAGATAAACGATATTAGAAATAAGTATAATTTTTTTTCTGGTTACTACATCTGCGACGTGACCGGCAAACAGAGAAATACTAAGAAACGGTAAAGCTTCGGAAAGTCCGATTAAGCCTAAGGAAAGTGCATCATGTGTAATCTCATAAATTTGCCAGCCTACTATAACTGATTGCATTTGAATTGCAAAGGTTAGGAGAAAGCGAGCACTGACAAACCACTTAAAGTCATTTATCTTTAAAGATGCATAAGCGTCATTGTTTTTTAGATCATAATCCATTTTAACATAATTCTTTTTGTCGATGTATTATTTATAAACCAAAATAGATTGCTAAAGTATATCATTCAGAAATCAAAAATAAGCTAAACACAATATAACTGCATAGAAAATACTTGATAGGAATAACCATTTTGACCATTGATTGTTGTGGAAATAGATATGCAAAAATTATTATTACTAAAAGAAATTTCGGGTATTCTAATTTTTCCCAGTAACATTGGCTGGGTTAAAAAGATTTTCAATTCTTCTGCCGCCCATAAATCTTTTTTCATAATAAGTATCATCAATTGAAGAGACAATTACGCCATTTCTAGAACTTGCGTGTGCAAATAGATGATCGCCAATATAAATCCCAACGTGCCCCGGTTTAATTCCCCTTCGCGTGTTAAAAAAAACTAAGTCACCAAATTTAAGGTCGTCAACATTATCGACCGGATCGCCTTCTGTAAATTGCTCGTGAGCACTTCTTAACAAGTCGATAGAAAATGTTTTGGAATATATTTTTTGTGTAAATGCAGAACAGTCAATTCCATTAGCAGTATTACCGCCATATTTATATGGGGTATCTAAATATTTTATTATCTCCATCAGCATCTTTTCTCTGCCAGTAACTTGATATGTAGTAAGTTTCTCATCTTTTGATTTAAGTTTTTTCATCAAAGAAGCTATGTCAATGCTTTTTTCATTAGGAGGAATGTCATCCGTATCAGATTCAACTACTTCACTGTCGTTTACGGTCGTATCAAAATTTTGTTCTTTATCTGAAAAATCATTTTTTTCTTTGTCTGAGCTAAATTTTACGGTGGAATTATTTTTGTCGGCTTTTTCTTTAGATGTGTTGTATCGCGTAGTGCTTGTAGTCGATGCACAACCGGAAATTAAAAGTACGCTGGTTATTCCAAAAAAACATAGAAAACTGTAACGGATTTTTCTCATTTATTTTTAGCCAAGATATGATTTTAAATTTTTACTTCTTGAAACATGTCTAAGTCTACGGATTGCTTTTTCTTTTATTTGCCTAACTCTTTCGCGCGTCAGATTAAACCTTTCACCAATTTCCTCAAGGGTAAGAGAATGTTCCTTGTTTAACCCAAAATAAAGTCTAATAACTTCCGATTCTCTTTCGGATAAAGTTGAAAGAGCGCGATTTATTTCAGATTTGAGCGATTCGATCATCAGAGTATAATCGGGAGTAGGAAGTTCATCATTCTCAATTACATCCAAAAGACTATTCTCTTCACCTTGGGTGAAAGGAGCATCCATAGAAACATGCCTGCTAGAAATCTTTAAGGTTTCAGCAACATCTAGAACATCCATTTCGAGTTCTGTCGCCAGTTCCACAGCGGTTGGTTCTCTTTCAAATTCTTGCTCAAGATTGCTATATGCTTTACCGATTTTATTCAGAGCACCGACTCTATTGAGCGGCAGTCTGACAATTCTCGATTGTTCTGCAAGGGCTTGAAGAATTGACTGCCTAATCCACCATACAGCATAAGAAATGAACTTAAAGCCACGAGTTTCATCAAATCTTTTAGCCGCTTTAATCAGCCCCAGGTTTCCTTCATTTATTAAATCACCAAGGGATAAACCCTGATTTTGATACTGTTTTGATACGCTCACAACAAAACGCAAGTTTGCCTTTGTCAGCAATTCAAGAGCAAGTTGGTCACCCTTTTTTATTCTAATAGCCAACTCAATTTCTTGGTCTGGAGTAAGCAGATCAACTTTGCCAATCTCCTGCAAATATTTATCAAGGGACTGGCTTTCACGATTGGTAAATTGTTTCGTTATTTTCACTTATCTACCTCGCTGAATAAAGTTAACAATTAAATGAAGATTAAAAATTTATAATTTATCCTCTAATAAATATATTTTTAGCCTCAATTTAATAGCAACAAATTCTTAATACACTCTTGACCGTA
>JAKBMG010000009.1 GCA_021831685.1 Bacteroidota bacterium
TGATGGTGAAAAATTATTTAGTTATCCCAAATCATTATACACTGTTAAGGACATGGTTCAAATTTTGACCAATTTGGATGATGATGATATTGTTTTGGATTTTTTTGCTGGCTCTGGAACAACGGCACAAGCTGTGTTAGATTTGAATAAGGAAGATGAAGGTAACAGAAAATTCATTATTTGTGAACAAATGGATTATATCAAAGACGTAACTGTTGAAAGAGTAAAGAAGGTCATAACCCAGAACAAGGAATGCTCATTCATTTATTGTGAACTCTCCAGACTCAATCAAAAATTAATAGATGAAATCACTGAAGTAAAGACAACAAAAGAATTAATAAAAATTTGGTCTTCGATAAAAAAGGATGGTTTCATTAGTTACAAAGTAAATCCGAGAGAGATTGACAACAACATTACTGAATTCGAAGAACTCTCAATCACAGATCAAAAAAAATTCTTAATAGAAGTACTCGACAAGAATCATCTTTATGTTAATTATTCCGAAATTGATGATAAAGATTACAACATTACCGCAGATGATAAAAAACTTAATAAGAAATTTTATTCGTTAAAATAATGCCAAAACTTCACGAAAAACTTACAGTAATATCAGAAGCTCTTGGCGAATCTTTCTTCAAAGATAAAGTTGACCGGATTATTTTAGATAATCTCCGTTTAGGTTCGGAGATACGTCCTTACCAACAAGAAACTTTCGGTCGCTTTATTTATTATCTAAATGAATATCAAGCGCGTCCAAAGGGTGTTCCCACTCAACTGCTTTTCCACATGGCAACCGGCAGCGGTAAAACTCTTATCATGGCTGGTCTTATTGTTTACCTATACAATAAAGGTTATCGCAATTTTCTTTTCTTCGTAAACAGTACAAATATTATTGAAAAAACCCGGGATAATTTTCTTAACCCAAAATCGCCTAAATATTTATTTGTCCCGCAAAGCGGGATTTCAATAAACGGCAAGCAGATAAAAATAAAAGAAGTGGAAAACTTTCAATCAGCTAATCAAGATGATATAAATATTGTTTTTAATACAATTCAAGGATTGCATTCCAGCCTAAACTCTCCAAGAGAAAATTCAGTTACTTATGATGATTTTGAAGATAAAAAGATTGCCCTTATTTCCGATGAAGCTCATCATCTTAATGTCGAGACGAAAAAAGGTAATAAACTAACACAAGAAGAATTATTCGAAAGTGTAAGCTGGGAAAGCACAATAACCAGAATATTCCAATCTAACAAAGAAAATTTGCTTTTGGATTTTACTGCAACAGCAGATTTATCTCATCCGGATATTCTAATTAAGTATGAAAGTAAAATAATTATTGATTATCCTCTCAGCCAGTTCAGAATAGACGGCTATTCTAAAGAAGTCAAATTATTGCAAACCGATCTTGAACCTTTTGAACGTGCATTACAAGCCGTTATTCTTAACCAATACCGTATAAAGGTATTCAGCAAACACAAACTTTTTATAAAACCTGTAATTCTTTTCAAATCCAAAACAATTGATGAAAGCGAAACTTTTTTTGAAGAGTTTATCAATAATATCAAAACACTCAGACCCAAGGATTTAGAAAAAATTTTTGTAAATGCGGCTAAATATGAATCCAAGCAAATTCCACTTGGCTTCGGTAAATCTGATGGTGTGTTATCAAAAGCATATAATTATTTTCTGCACAATAATATTTCTTTCGATTCTTTGATTGAAGAATTGAAAAATGATTTCGATAAAACAAAATGCATCTCCGTAAACAGCAAGACAAAAACAGAACTTAAATCTGAGTATCAAGTTCTTGTAAATACTTTAGAAGCGCCTAATAATGAAATACGTGCTGTCTTTGCAGTAGATCAGCTTAATGAAGGTTGGGACGTATTAAATCTTTTCGATATTGTCCGCTTGTATGAAACAAGAGATGCCGGTAAAAATAAAGTTGGTACAACTACAATGTCGGAAGCTCAATTAATCGGCAGAGGTGCTCGGTATTGTCCTTTCCAAATATCAACAGAACAGCCGTTATATCAACGTAAATATGATGATAAAGCAGAAGAAGAATTAAAAATATGTGAAGAACTTTATTATCACAGTTCTCACAATCCAAAATATATTTCTGAATTGAACCAAGCATTAAAAGAAATTGGAATTACGCCAAAGAATATAAAAGAAAGAGAACTCAAATTAAAAGATTCCTTTCAAGCAACGGATTTTTATAAAACGGCTCTTATTTATCTTAATGAAAAAGAAAAATATGACCGTTCCGATATTTTTACTCTCGATGTTAAAATACTTCCGCAAGAATTCAAACATCATTTACGCACCGGGTTAACACAAACAACAGTTATATATGAAGATCCTACAAAGCAAAAACAACCTCTTAAAATTGAAAAAGAAACTTTTGCATTGAAGGATTTTGGAATTGCGGTCATTCGTAAAGCTATTGATAGAATCCCCTTTTACCAATTTGATAATATTAGAGCATTTTTCCCGAATCTAAATTCTATTTCAGAATTTATTATATCAAACAACTATCTTGGCAAAATAAAGAATATCATTATTGAAGGAACGCGCGATCAAATAAATAACATCACACCGGGAACAAAACTTCAAATAGCAATCGAAATTCTTGTTGAGATAGAAAAATCGTTACAAGTTGACAAAATCGAATATAAAGGTTCAAAGAAGTTTACTCAATATTTCCTTAAAGATAAGATCGATAAGAAAAAGACACTCAATTTTGCAGAGACACAAAGCACCGATAAAGAATCTGGTAAATCAATGATAACACAATCCGAAACAAATCTTTACTTAGACCTTTCACAAAGAGACTGGTTTATTTATGAAGATAACTTCGGAACAAGCGAAGAAAAACACTTCATTCATTTCGTTGATAAAACATATAACAAGCTAAAAAAGAAATATGGTGAAATATATTTAGTTCGTAATGAAAGATTTTTTAAGCTATTCAATTTTGAAGATGGAAGAGCAATTGAACCCGATTTCGTTCTATACCTTGTAAATCACAAACCGGAAAAATCTGTGTTCTATCAAATCTTCATAGAACCTAAAGGCGATCAATTCAAAGATGCTGACGGTAAGTACGAAAACTCAAAAGAAGGTTGGAAACAAACATTTCTGATAGTCCTAAAAAAAGAACACCAAATTGAAATTCTTTGGAAGGATAAAGAATACATAATTTGGGGTATGCCGTTTTATAACAAAGTTCTTGAAACTGAATTTGAAACAAGTTTTGAGAATAACTTTTGAAATAAATATGAATTTCATTGTTCAATCAAGTACCATTCCTTGACTGAATATTTATAATGAGGTCACAAATGCCGTTCGATCCAAACAAACCATATAATGATTTACCATTCCTTCCACCAAAAGCGGATGTTGAAACAAAAGCTATCCTAAAAAAGGCAATTACAGCTAATAAAGCGTTAGCGGAACTCAAAGGTGTTGCGGCCCTAATTCCAAACCAAAATATTTTATTAAATACTTTAGCCCTTGAAGAAGCAAGAGACAGTTCTGCTATTGAAAATGTTATTACAACAAGAGACAAACTTTACGAAGCTATGGCAATATCTTCGCAGAAGATTGACCCGGCTACAAAAGAAGTTCTAAATTACCGTAAAGCTCTCTGGAAAGGTTTCACAGATGTTAAGCGCAAAGGTTTTCTTTCCACAAACATGATAATAGATATTCAAGCCGAGCTTGTTGAAACAAATGCCGGTATAAGAAAACTACCCGGCACAGTTTTACAAAATGATATAACCAAAGATGTCATTTATACTCCACCTGTTGGCGAGTCTAATATCCGTTCATTGTTAAAAAACTTTGAGGATTATTTAAACTCTTCAAACGGTATCGATCCTCTTGTAAAAATGGCTATCCTTCACTACCAGTTTGAATCTATCCATCCTTTCTATGATGGAAACGGTAGAACCGGTAGAATAATTAACGTTCTTTATCTTGCCCTAAATGAATTACTTGACCTTCCCATTTTATATTTAAGCAGCTTTATTATCAAAAACAAACCTGATTATTACCGTTTTTTGCGTGAGGTGACTTATAATAAAAATTGGGAACAATGGATTCTATACATGCTAAACGCAATCGAATCCACCGCTATTGATACTTCGGCAAAAATCAAAAAAATCAAAAAACTGTTAGACGATACAATTATTGAAGTAAAAGAGAATTCGCCGAAAATATATACCAAAGAACTTGTCGAGTTGATTTTTCATCAAGTGTATTGCAGCATAAACTTTTTGGTGGAGAACAAGATTGCTTTAAGAAAGACCGCGTCAAAATACTTAAAAGAATTAACAGCAATCGGTATCTTACGGGAAGAGAAAGTAGGTAAAGAAATCGTCTATATAAACGAAAGGTTGTTCAAACTTTTCAAGAAAAAATGATATGTACCCGTTGTGCCCATATAGATATTTTCATGTACCCAAAACTATATTTTTTACTCACATGTATTTTTACAAATGTACGCCGGGTACATGAGAGATAACATGCACAATTGCTGTGCATATAAACCCGTTCATGCACAAAAAATCAAATAATTTGTGCATAGATATGTTACAATGCTCAAAACTCGAGAATATTTGTGCATACCTCCTCCCCCCAGTGTCACCATGACACATACTAATCTAAACGTGAGTCATATTTCAATAAAATGGCCCAAGTGAACAAATTCATAGATTAGAATTCTCAAGCAACCTTTTGTGTGAAGGTCTCAGCTCATCGTGGTATGGGACAGCCAGTATTACATAACGAACATTATGCTAAAGTCTTACGCAGTCCCAACCGAAATTTTGTAGCTCTATCATTTCAGCATAATGTTGCATTATGCAAACTCGGCACCTAACATTGTCGCCTCATCATACATTTTCAAAACTGTCATCCGGTCATAAAATTGGTAATCAAACAAAACATAACTTCCATTCGTGGGCGGCTCGCGCTCTCGACACGCCCACTCATTAAACGAATCGTAATATTTGTAATTGAACATCCCGAAGTATTTCTCGCTCATGGAGTTTATCCCAATGAAATCGGTAGTCGTGGTTTCCACATACCGGAATTTACCCCGTTGAATAACGGGGCTCGCTCCATTCAAAATTAAATCCATGTCAATCCGTCTCATCTGTGTCATCAGCGCCTGCCCGCCATCCTGTTGGGCGGGTTCTATTTCATTTCACATGGTTTTTATGTTTTGGTGATAACAAAGGAAAATAAATCACAAACATTGAGCGTTGCGAACTTCTCATTCATAAATTAAATTTTACCAAAAAGGAAAAACTATTTTGAAAACAAAATTATTCTTACTCATGCTCATATTCTTGATCTTATTCTCAACGCAGTTGCTAGGTCAAAATCCGAATTTCTCTTATCCGTATAACTACTCAAAAATAGTTTCTGTATCCCGCGTAATTGATGGTGATACCTTTGTGCTGTCTGATTCACAACATGTAAGAATGCTGGGGATTAATTGCCCCGAAATTGTCAGATTAAATAAATCTGCTGAACCATTCTCAAACGAATCATTTATACTAACTAAATCACTAATTGAGAATAAAAAAGTAAAACTCACGTTCGATGGAAAAGCATTCGATATTTTCGGAAGGTTACTCGCTTATGTTTGGTTAATCAATTCTCAAGGCAAAGATTCTCTTTTCATACAAGCAGAATTATTAAAAAGCAGATTGGCAAGGATCAGTTATTATAACAAACAAAAACGATATTATGAACTCTTCTACAATCTCCAAAGAACCACAATGAGAAAAAGACTTGGTATTTGGAGTCAATGAATAATTCCGAATTAAATATCGAACAACTCATAAGTGATCCGTCTTTCAAAGAATTTCAATCTCATGGTTTGATTGATGAAAAAGCTTTACGCAATCTTAAAATTCGTAGCGAATATATGTTACTTAAAAAATCAAAAACTCAACTCGGTGCTATCTTCGAACTTTCCGAAAAATATAAACTTTCTTTCGATTCAATTCATCATATTCTTTACAGAAAATCTTTTCATAAACCCGTTATAATCCCTCAATCAAATTAACCTGCAACAAGTCTCTAACAAGTCTCTGCCAAGTCTAAATTCTGCACTCTACACTCATCACTCTGCATTCAAATAGTGCCATTTCATTACAACGCATTCCCTACCCTCAAATTGTATAATTGCTACCGTAAATAATCAATCATCAATAAATCCTTATAAGGAGGTTACAATGGCTTATTTAAGTGGAAATGTAATCGGAAATCTAAGCGGCAAGCTTGGAAATCTTTCCGCAAGGACCGTAAACGGTCAAACAATTATGGCAGCTCGTCCATCGAGCTTTAATGCCAGCCAATCACCGGCAGTTGTAGAGGTAAGACAAAAATTTGCTGTCACCGGCACATTTGCAAAAAACATTCTTACTTTATCTACACTTGAAGAGATCTGGAGAAAAGCTAAAGTTGCCGGCATTTCAGTATTTAACACAATCTTCAAGACAAACTTTGGTTATTCGTCCACAGAAAAACCTACCGAGCAGAATATCATTACTCCGGAAGGTTTCGCGTTACCAATAACCACTGCAGCGGTTGAAGCTGACAAAATCACTGCTTCCCTTCCAGCATTAAACACAGCATCTGTATTTGGTGCCAATGAAGTCAATCTCTCTGCAAATGCCTTAATCTGCTATTACGATCCTTCCGATGAAGCAGATGAACCATTCAAGATCATCTCGCTTTCAAAAGAAGTAACAGCGTTTGATTTCTCTCAGACTTACAGCTTACAGATCGATTACAACGTTTTACAAGAAGCTGTAGCAGCAAAATATCAGCACAGCATTCTTTACCTAATCGTTGCTTCCAAATCGACTGATGGAAAGGTTGTCCAGAACTCTGCAACCTACACCAAACTCAGCTAATCCTTGACAATGGGCGACTTTAGTTGCCCATTTTATTCAGTCACTTATTTATTTCTTTACAAATTTCAGTAACTGGATGAATTTCCCAGCACGTATATGACTTCATTCCTTTTTTCCCCCTTGGATTTCCTTTCAAATGAGACGCATCAAAAAATAATTGACCAGTTATTTCAACATACATTTTATGGTCCATTACATTTGCAGCACCCGGCTCTTTTCCCTTCAAGAATTTTTCTTTTATAAAATCTCTGACAACTCTACATTTAGCACGTAAATTTTCATTTGCAACAAATCTTGCATCTGGATACGGAACTTCTACTATTAGACAACTATCCTTCCATTCTTCAGTATTCCTAACTTGAATATGATAGTCACCATCTCTATGATTTACGTTATCATTTTCAAGTGCAACTAAATGTAAATATCCTCTTGAAGTTACAATGTCTCCCTCTTTTAATCCCTTTTGAACCGTGTTAGGAATTCGCTTAGCTCCATATTCCCTCGAAGAATATGATTTTATAGGATTATCGAGTGCTAACAATTCGCTTAATGTAATTGTCATTTTGTTAGATTTTTTAGGAAGACTCGTTTTAATGCTCCATCTTTCAACACCTGGATTTAATTCTTTTTGTTGCCCGATGCATACGCTCATAAAAATTAGGTTAATGAGTAAAATTAAGAAGTGATTTCTTTTTCTCATATAAACTCCCTTGTTAAATTAAGGATGTGATCAACATAGCTTAATAATCAACTAAAATAAATTAGTAACACCATTCTTAATTGTCTCAAACACCTTTTGAATAGTACTAAAATTGCTTACAAATAAAATACCATCCTAATTCAACATATTCATTCACCTCACACAACTAAAATCTATTCTGATGAAAAGAAGGATCTACTTTCAGTTCGGTCAATACTTTTTCATCAAAGACATTCAAAAATATTTCCCTCATAA
>JAKBMG010000105.1 GCA_021831685.1 Bacteroidota bacterium
TTTCCGTGGTGTGCAGTAATTATTAAAGAATCTGATTCGTCAAGCTTTTCCAAAAATTCAGGAAGAAAGTGATCAAATTCTTTAAGTGCATCGGCGAACCCCTTTGGGTCATTTCTATGCCCGAAGTAGACGTCAAAGTCAACCAGATTAGCAAAAACAAAGCTATTATTAGCTTTTGACGAATATTCCAATAATTTGTTACAGCCTTCCCTATTAGATTTTGTTATTTCCTGGATTTTAATTCCACGATAATTAAAAAGGTCGTTTACTTTGCCAATGGCAATTGTATCAATATTATTTTGGGAAAGAATATCTAAAATAGTTTCAGAAGGAGGGGGGAGTGAAAAATCTTTGCGATTTGTTGTACGCGTAAATTTTCCAGTTTCACCCACAAAAGGGCGCGCAATTACACGTCCGACATTTAAGGGTAGCTCCAAAACTTTTTCCCGGGTTACTTTGCAAATTTCATAAAGTTTTTCAAGTGGGATAATTTCTTCATGTACGGCAATTTGAAAAACTGAATCTGCAGAAGTATACACTATTGGGAAAGCGGTTTTAAGATGTTCTTCTCCGAGTTCTTTAATTATTTCTGTTCCCGAAGCGGCTTTATTTCCTAGTATGCCTTTGCAACCTGTAAGAAGTAAAAACTTATTAATTATATTTTCCGGAAAACCATTTGGAAAGTATGAAAAATCTTCCGTAACATGGAGCCCAGCTAACTCCCAATGACCGGTTGTAGAATCTTTTCCATTAGAAATTTCTTTCAATTTTCCGAAAGAGGCTAATGGATTAGAATTTTTAATCAAGCCTTTAATGTCTTGAATATTTCCTAATCCAAGTCCGCCAAGATTGGGTAAGTAAAGACCGCCAATAGTATCAGCAATGTTGGTTAAAGTATTACTCCCTTCGTCGCCGTATTTTTTAGCGTCCGGCAACTCACCAATACCAACGCCGTCTAATATAATTAAGAAAAAATTATTCATTCAAACATTTACAGCTTACTGAAAAACGAAATTTAGATGATTTAATTTAGTTGATATTTCGGACTGTATTTCCGCCCTTTTCCAGCGCCTTTTGAAGTGCAAGGTCGGCGTTAAAAATAATTTCATCGACGTTTACTTTACCATTGGCAGAGGCAACCCCAATTGATACAGTATAAGTAGTTTGTTTTGAAACAACGGCAATTGGCTTCCTGGCAATTTTAACTCTCAATTTTTCCGCCCAAAGGAAAACATCTTTTGTGTTAGCATTGAAGAAATAAACTGCAAATACTTTTTCGCTAAGTCTTCCTAAAAGATTGAAGGGTGTCATTTCTTCACTAATAGTCTCGGATACTGCGGTTAGGACTCTTGGGAAAGGGTTTCCATCAAATAAAGATTCTTGCTCAAGAAAATCATCTATTTTAATAAGCGCCAAGGCGCCAGGAATTTTTAATTGTGATGCTTTGTAAAGATCAGAAGTCAGCCTTTCCTTAAAGGTCTCTGCGTTCAAAGTCTTAGTTTCAATATCCAGAGCCAGGAAACTTTTGAGCAGTGTTTGAGTTGAATATGAGTAGATAATATAAGAAAAAATATTAACGGCACTTTTTAAAAATTGGACATCCTGGTTAGTGTAAACATTTTTCTTTAAGCTTTCAAAACAAAGAACGCCGTAATTTTGACTATTATAGACTACTGGAATGGCAAGAAATGAACCGTCGAAACTAACACTTTCAACCTTAGAGAAACGAATAAAATTTCCTGAGGAAGTATCGTCAATCTTAATGGGGATACCGGTAATAATTGATTTACCTACCAAGGTTCCATTAAGTTCTATATCCAAATTTTCGCCAACATATTTCAAAGAAGTATTATTTATGATCTTAAACGTTTTAAATTTTTGTGATAGCGGATGATAAAAAATAAAAGCAAATGCATCCCACGAAAGCAAGAAGCTCATAGAATTTTGAAGCGAAGAAATTAAGTCTTCAGCCGATTCAAATTTTTGATTTTGGGCAATAAGGTTTAACAAACCTTTTAGCCTTTGCTGCGAAATTGAATCGGAATGCTTTTCTTCAAAAATTGTGATTATCATAGTTAAAACACGTACAAACCTACCAAGAGCATAAATTGTTTCGATTCCAAACATATCTCCGATTTTTGAATCCAAAGCAATAATCGCAATAAGCTGTTTATCGTAAAATAATGGCACGCCGACAAAACTCCTTATGCCTTGAGCAGAGGTATAATATCTTATCACATCAGCCTCGGCAGCAGGTGAAATATCGCTTAATAATTCCGGCTCACCTAGCTGTACTATTTTACTTAAGATATCATCTTCAATATCAAATTTTCTTCTTTCAATTTCATTTGAATTAGAAACAAATCTTTCAATCGAAAGCTTTTCCTTTTTCTTATTGTACCAAAAGAATATTGCGGTATTTGCATGGAAAGCTTCCTTAATAACCGTCAGTATTTTTTCAAGAACAAAAGTGAATTGACCATCATGCCCAATGCCATCAGGCAAAGATTCGTTGGCTATTTCTTCAAATCTTTCTTTTAGATCGGGTGGTTTTAAGGTAATTTTTGAGTGGGGGTGTTCGGGTATATAATTATCTGCGGTGATTATCTCAATATCGCGATTTTTAGAAACGATTTTAAATGATTCATCAAATTCTTGCTGCGGTTCCTCAGGAATTTTCTCATCATTTTCTGGAGAAGATTTAGCGACGTAAGGTCCTTCGAATTTAATTGAGTCGCGTAAAAAAATTAAAAATGCGACATAAATTATAAGAAGAGCAATAATAATTATTCTAAAAAGAGTGTCTTCTGCAAAAAAAAGAAAAGAAGCTAAAAAGGGAGCAATAAGAAAAATAATTATTCTATTACGCTTCCGGTTATCCATTTTAGGTAAATTTTTACAGATTGTTAAAAATTAAATGTTAATATAATTTGACTGAAATATAATAGCAAACAAATCGGTCAAGTTTACGTGGTATTTAATAAAATATTTTTGAGAGCCTTTGAAGTATTTCCTTGTGTCCAAAGTTTTTTACGGCTGAATAAATAAGAAGATTATCTTCGAGACTGAGTTCAGGAAAGCTTTCAATTGCGTTTTTTTTTGCATCAGAAATTTCCGATTGTTTAAGTTTATCAATCTTACTAAGAAGAACTACAAAAGGTATATTAAAAAAATGGAGCATTGCATTAAGTTTAAAATCAAGTTCGGTAGGCTTATGTCGGCTATCAATTAAGTGAAATGCAAGCCAAATATTATTTGATTCACTCAGGAATTCCTGAATTAACCTAGCCCAATATTCTCTTTCAGTTTTGCTAATTTTTGCATAACCAAACCCCGGAAGGTCTACCATATAAAATTTTTTATCAATCAAATAATAATTAATAGACCGGGTCTTTCCAGGAGTTGAACTTGTTTTTGCCAAATCTTTTTTGTTGAAAAGAGAATTGAGAAAAGAAGACTTCCCTACATTAGATCTACCACACAGAATTATTTCAGGTAGATTGTCTTTCGGAAGTTCTTTTATTGTGAAAACTGATTTTACAAATTTTGATTCATCTAACATGGCAAAAAAAAAGAGTAATCCCGTTTTTTCGAGATTACTCAGGATAAATTGTTATTCAAAAGAAAATTAATTAACTTCTTTAGCCGCAGTCTCTTCAACTACATTTGCTTCTTCAGCAACTTCTTTTTCCTGATTTTCCTTTTTAGCTTTGGCTTTCGCTTCCCGTTTTTCCTTATGCTCCTCAGCCTTTGCATTTATTACATCATTAAAATCTACTAATTCTAGAATTGCCATTTCTGCATCATCACCCATTCGGTTACCCAATTTTACAATTCTTGTATAGCCACCAGGTCGATCGCCGATTTTTTTAATAATTTCGTTGAACAATTCTTTAACCACTTCTTTATCATTTATCACGCTCATAATTTGCCGGCGCGAATGGAGATCATTTTTCCTAGCTTTTGTAATTAAAGTCTCAACATAGCTTCTTGCTTCTTTTGCTTTTGGGAGAGTAGTTTGAATTCTTTTGTGCTTTAGTAAAGCAGTAGCAAGAGAATTTAACAATGCAGCGCGATGGCTGGCAGTTCTTCCAAGTTTTCTTCCACGTACTCTGTGTCTCATCAGTAAACCCTTATCGAAAATTAATTAGATTCAGTTTCGTCTTTTAAATATTTGTCAACGTCCATACCAAAATCGAGTCCCAAGTTTTCCACAATCTCCATTAGCTCTGCCAAAGATTTTCTTCCGAAATTTCTAAATCTCAACATTTCAGATTCGTCTTTCCTTACGAGCTCGGCAAGATTTTTAATGTTAGCCGCTTTCAAACAATTGTGTGATCTTACGCTTAGTTCAAGATCGTCAACATTGGTAAGAAGTATTTTTTTAATTCTTTCTCTTTCGCTATCCTTTTGATTTGAAGCCTGTTCTTCTTCCTGATCAATATCAAAATTGATGAATAATTGTATATGCTCTTTCAAAATTTTAGCCGCTTGTGTTAGAGCATCATCAGGGGTAATAGATCCGTCTGTGGTAATATCAAGAGTTAATTTTTCATAATCATTCTTGTCGCCGATTCTAACATTCTCAACATCATACTTAACATTCCTAATTGGAGTAAAAATTGAGTCGATTGGAATTACGCCAATAGTCTGATCAGGAGCAATATTTTCAGAAGCAGGGACATATCCTTTACCTTTACCAACTCTTAGTTCAACATCGACTTTTGCATGTTTGTTTAAGGTAGCGATGTGTAACTCGGGATTTAATACTTCGACATCGGGACTATTTTTTTGAATATCAGCTGCAGTAAACTCACCATCGCCATGAAATGAAATATCAATTTTATTAGGCTTTTTATTTAAAAGCTTAAGCCTTACTTGTTTTAAGTTTAGAATAATTTCGGCAACATCTTCAACAACGCCATCAATAGTCGTAAATTCATGAAGAACACCACTGAACTTAACAGAAATTATAGCAGCGCCGGATAGTGAGGAAAGCAACACTCGTCTGATAGAATTACCAAGAGTAACTCCATAACCTCTTTCCAAAGGTTGAAGAGAAAACCTACCAAACGTATTGGTATAATTTGACTCATCAAGCACTACAGATTCGGGCATTTTTAAATTTGAAACACTCATTATAAATCCTCTAAAATTAATCTTAAAATTTTGATTTTATTTAGAATAAAGCTCAACAACTAATTGCTCGTTGGCATTTAGAGGAACATCTGCTCTTTCCGGAACTTGCATAAATGTTCCGGACAGCGAAGCTTTATCAATCGATAACCATGTATAAGTACTATCCTTAACTCTTTTAAGCGAGCTGTGAATTGCATCCAGTTTTTTACTTTTTTCTTTTATTTTAATCATGTCTCCAGCCGAAAGTATATAAGACGGAATATCAACCAAATGTTCATTTACAACGATATGGCGATGTCTTATTAACTGCCTGGCTTGTTTTCTTGATGATGCAAAACCAAGCCGATAAACAACATTATCCAATCTACTTTCTAAAAGCTTCACCAAGTTTTCGCCTGTGATACCTTTTTGCTTGTTAGCCTTTTCAAAATAATTTCTAAACTGAGTTTCGAGAAGTCCATACTGTCTTTTAATTTTTTGCTTTTCGCGAAGCTGAACGCCGTACTCAGAAACTTTTGCTCTTCTACCATTTCCATGTTGTCCGGGGGCATAATTTCTAATTTCTAAAGGGCATTTTTCTGTAAAGCATTTTTGTCCCTTAAGAAACAACTTTTGTCTTTCTCTTCTGCATAATTTACAAACTGAATCTGTGTATCTTGCCATTTAATAAGTCTCCAATAATTTTAAACTCTTCTTTTCTTAGGTGGACGGCAGCCGTTGTGCGGAATAGGCGTGACGTCTTTAATTGAACTGACATCTAATCCAGCTGTATTTAACGCACGTATTGCAGCTTCTCTTCCCGAGCCCGGACCTTTTACCAACACATCAACCCTTCGTAATCCCAAGTCATAAGCCTCTTTTGCGGCAGCTTCGGCAGACACTTGGGCTGCAAACGGAGTATTTTTGCGAGAGCCTTTAAATCCGTTTTTACCGGCCGATGACCAAGCAATAGTATTGCCATATATATCAGTTATCGTTACAATTACATTGTTGAATGTTGCTTTAACATGAGCAACACCATTTGCATCAACATGCGTTTTCTTTTTTGCTTTCTTTACAACTTTAGCCAACTCTAAACCTCCAGTTTGTCAAATTTTATTTCTTAGTAGGAGCCTTCTTTTTACCTGCAACAGTTTTTCTTTTACCTTTTCTTGTACGAGAATTGGTACGCGTTCTTTGACCTCTTGAAGGAAGACTCCTTCTGTGTCTAACTCCACGATATGCTCCAATATCCATCAATCTTTTAATATTTTGCTGAACTTCTGAGCGAAGTGCGCCTTCGACTTTATAATCGGAAGTAAGCACCGCTCTAATCTCTGCAACTTCTTCGTCAGTTAATTCGGAAACTCTTTTATCTGGATTTACTTTTGCTTTCTCCAGGATACTAGAAGAACTTTTTTTGCCTACGCCGAAGATATATTGAAGACCAAATAGTACTTTTTTATTTTTCGGCAAATCAACACCAGCTATACGAGCCAATTATTATCTCCTTAAATTTTAATTAACCTTGACGTTGTTTATGTTTTGGGTTTTTACAAATTACTTTTACAACGCCCTTGCGTTTTATAATTTTGCAGTTATCACAAATCTTTTTTACGGATGATCGAACTTTCATTTAAAACTCCACTACTTATACCGGTAAGTTATTCTACCTTTTGTTAAATCATACGGAGATAATTCTATAGAAACTTTATCTCCGACCAATATTTTTATAAAATGCATTCTCATTTTACCTGAAATGTGAGCAAGTATTTCATGCCCATTATCAAGCCTAACTTTAAAATGAGCGTTTGGTAATGTTTCCGACACAATTCCGTCTACTTTTATTGGACCCTGTTTTGACATTAAACTACCGTTAAAATTTCAGGCTGCCCGTTAAAGATCAATATAGTATGCTCAAAATGTGCAGATGCCAAACCATCCGTAGCAATTACTGTCCAACCGTCAAAAAGGGTTTTAACCTCATATCGACCTAAATTTACCATTGGTTCAATTGCAATTGTCATTCCATTCTTAAGTTTTGGACCTGTACCTTGTTTCCCAAAATTTGGGATTGACGGATCTTCGTGTAAATGTTTGCCTACGCCATGTCCGCATAAATCTCTTACTACAGAGAAACCGTTTGCTTCAACATATTCTTGAACCGCAGCAGATATATCATGGACTTTATTATTTTCAATTGCCTGCTCAATTCCTAAGTAAAGAGATTTTTCGGTTACTTCCATCAGTTTTCTTTTTTCTTCAGAAATATTTCCAACTGCAACAGTTAGAGCAGCATCTCCATAATAACCATCTTTTTTTACACCTACATCAAGAGAAATAATTTCACCTTCTTTAAGAACTCTGTTTCCGGGAATTCCATGAACAACTTGCTCATCAATAGAAGCACAAATTGCCCCAGGATAATCGATAGAACTTCCGCCTTGTGAATATCCCTTAAAAGCAGCAATTGCATTATTGCTTAAGATATAATCTTCAGCTATTTGATCAAGTTCTTTTGTCGTGATTCCCGGTCTGACATTTCTTTTTAATAACTGTAAAGTCTCTGCAACAATTCTTGAACTTTCCCGAATTAAATCAATTTCTTTTTTTGTTTTAATGTAAATCACAACTTTGCTTTTATCTTCGTGATTTTAGTTTACCGGTCTTCATAAAACCGTCATAATGTCTCATCAACAAATGCGATTCAATTTGTTGTAAAGTATCCAGTGCAACTCCAACGACAATCAGTAAACTTGTGCCGCCGAAAAACTGTGCAAATCTTCCAGAAACGCCCCAAGTTGAAACGAATGCCGGTAAAATCGCAATAATCGCTAAGAAAAAGGATCCGGGCAAAGTAATTTTGGTTAAAATATTATCAATAAACTCCGAAGTTTGTTTACCTGGGCGAATTCCGGGAATAAATCCGCCTTGTTTTTTCATATTATCTGCAACGTCTTTCGGATTGAAAGCAATTGCTGTGTAGAAATATGTGAAGAAGATAATTAATAAGGCATAAATAAAAGAATAAACCGGGGATGTATAAACAAAATATTTAGCCACACTTTGCATAAATTCGTTGTTTGGGAAAAATGAAAGTACTGTATTGGGAATAAACATTAACGATTGCGCAAATATTATGGGCATTACACCGGCAGTATTTACGCGAAGAGGAATATATTGTGTTACACCGCCGTAAACTTTTCTTCCGACAACTCTCTTTGCATATTGAACCGGGATTCTTCTGGTTCCCTGAGTAACCATAACAACTCCGGCAATAATAACAACCATTAAAGCGAGTATAATAATCTCAACAATTAGACTTCGTGTGCCTTCATTAATTAATCGATATTCATCAAGAACTGCAAATGGAAATCTATCTATAATTCCAATAAAAATTATAAGCGAGATACCATTGCCTATTCCTTTATCAGTGATTTGCTCACCAAGCCACATCATGAAAACGGTACCTGCCGTCAAAATGAGCACGGTTGATAAAGTCCATGCAAAGCCTTGAACACCAGCCGGGACAATGGGGATGCCTTGAAAGTTTGTATTAAGAAGTTTAATTGTCACGCCCCATGCTTGCAAAGATGCGATTAAAACTGTTCCATACCTTGTAAGTTGGGTGATTTTTTTTCTACCGTCTTCACCTTCTTGCTGCAGCTTTTGGAAATAAGGAACTACGGCACCAAGCAGCTGAATAATAATTGACGATGAAATGTAAGGCATAATTCCAAGCGCAAAAATTGCGGCATTTTGGAAAGCCCCGCCCACAAACAAGTCATACAGTCCGAATAGATTATCGGAACTTGCATTTTTTGTGCTTTCTGACAAAACCGCAGCATCGATGCCCGGCAAAGTAATGTGAGCGCCAAGTCTGACAATAACAAGCAACGCCAAAGTATAAAGAATTCGCTGACGAAGCTCGTGTATCTTAAAAATATTTCTGAAGGTCTCAGTAATTTTAGCCATGGGTTTCCAGATTAAATCGTTTCGATTGTTCCGCCGGCAGCTTGAATTTTTTCAATTGCAGACTGACTAAATGCATTTGCTTGAATTTTTAATTTCAATTTTAATTCACCGTTACCGAGTACTTTTACCGGTGCTTTCAAATTAGAAATCAATCCGAATTTCTTCAACGTTTCAAGATTAATTTCATTAATTTTTTTACTCTCAGCTAATTTTTGAAGCGCTTCAATATTAACTACCTGAGAAAAAACTTTGAATGGACTTGTAAATCCAAACTTCGGGATTCTTCTTTGCAGAGGCATCTGACCTCCCTCAAACCAAGCTTTATGTTTTGCACCTGAGCGAGACATTTGTCCGTTCATGCCTCTCGTTGCCGTTCCACCATGCCCGGAACCAGCGCCTCTGGCAACTCTTTTTTTATTTTTTTTAGAACCCGGAGCATATTTAAGATTGCTTAGTATATCCATTTTTATAAACCTTATTAGTCTTTAACTTCTTCAACCGTTACAAGATGAGTAACTTTTCTAATCATTCCTCTTATTTGAGGTGTATCATTGTGAATAACTTCCCAGTTTGGTCTACCCAAACCTAAAGCCTCAATAGTTAGTTTTTGATCAACCGGTCTGTCAATAATGCTTTTAACTTGTTTTACTTTAATTTTCATCATGGTATCCTCAATTAAGAACCAAATAATTCTTTAATAGTCATTCCTCTTTTTTCAGACATTTTCTTAGCATCAATCAAATTTTTAAGCCCGTTAAGTGTGGCTTTAACTTGATTATGCGGATTGCTTGAGCCTAAAGATTTAGTAAGAATATCTTGAACACCGGCAGATTCAAGAACTGCACGAACTCCACCGCCAGCTATCAAACCGGTACCCGGTGATGCCGGTTTTAATAAGACTTTACCAGCGCCATATTTGCCGATTATCTCATGAGCTATTGTTCCTTTAATAACATTAACATTCACAAGATTTTTCTTAGCGTCATCTATACCTTTTGAAATTGCATCGGTAACTTCATTAGCTTTTCCCAATCCAATTCCAACCGTGCCTTTTCCATTACCAACAACAACTATTGCGTTAAAACTAAATCTTCGTCCGCCTTTTACGACCTTGGCAACTCTGTTGATGTGAACGACTTTTTCTTTAAGCCCTTCAGCCTCACCCGATTTAACATTTTTTGATTGTTTTTCCAAGAACCACTCTCTTTTAATTTATTTTCAAAATTTTTTCAATTACGATAGATAAAAAAATTTCCTAACTGCTGCCGGGAGAGGATTCGAACCTCTGCAGACGCCTCCAAAGGGCGTAGTCCTACCATTAGACGACCCGGCAATATTACCAAAGCTCATCTAAAACTTTAAGCCTCCCTCGCGTGCGCCTTCAGCAATTGCCTGTATACGCCCGTGGTATCTGTAACCGTTTCTGTCAAACACTACCGAGGTAATATTTTTCTCTATTGCTTTTTTAGCAACAAATATTCCTACAATCTTACTCTTTGAAACTTTTCCTTTAGCAGCCTTCAATTCTTCTGCCAATTCCTTAGACAGTGAAGAAGCCGATGCAATAGTATTTCCAGAAGTATCATCTATAACCTGAGCATAAACATTATTCATGCTTCGGTACACCGTTAAACGCGGTCTTTCCGGAGTTCCGGATATTGCTTTCCGGATTTTTGTTTTTGATCGAAGCCTGGAATTTTCATTTCTATTAATCATCTTTTACATATTCTCCACTATAAATTATTTGCCAGCGGTTTTACCAGCTTTTCTCTGAATAAATTCATCTGAATATTTAATACCTTTACCTTTGTATGGTTCCGGCTGTCTGATTGAGCGAATTTTTGCTGCAACTAAACCAACGAGCTGTTTATCGATTCCCGAAACTATAACTTGGGTTTGAGTCGGTGTTTGAAGGGTAATTCCATCCGGCGGAATAAAATAAATAGGATGCGAAAAACCGATGTTAATTAATAAATTTTTGCCTTTAAGTTCTGCTCTGTAACCAACTCCCACAATATCTAAAGTTTTCTGGTAAGCTTTTGTTACTCCGTCAACCATATTCTGAATTAAAGCTCTCGTTAAACCATGTACAGCTTTATTCTCTTTTAAGTCGTTAGGTCTGGTTACAAGAATTTCATTATCCTTAATTTCTAATTTCATATTTTGGTGAAATTGATTTTCAAGCTCACCTTTAGGTCCTGTAACTTTTAATTGATTACCGTTCAATTTTACGGTAACTTCTTTAGGAACTATAATCGGTTTTTTACCAATACGTGACAATTTAAAACTCCATTGAATTGATTTACCAAATGTAACAAACTACTTCGCCGCCAACTGACTCTCTCTTAGCTTCTTTATCGGTTAAAAGTCCTTTCGGAGTAGAGATAACAGCAACTCCAAGCCCGCCCAGAACTCTTGGCAACTCGTCTGAAGATTTATATACTCTCAAGCCAGGCGTACTAATTCTTTTCAAACCGTTAATGGCTGGCGAGCCATTTCTATATTTTAATAACACTCTTAAAATATCTTGCTTGTTGTCTTCTACAACGGAATAGTCAACAATAAATTTTTGACGCTTCAAAATTTCAGCTAAACCTTTCTTCATGGTTGATGAAGGAATGTCAACTCTAATCTTTTTTGCTTTAGAAGCATTTCTAATTCTTGTTAAAAAATCTGAAATCGGGTCTGTAACCGGCATAAACTTCTCCTTCTACCAACTTGACTTTTTTAATCCAGGGATTTCGCCTTTAAGCGCCATTTCGCGCATAACCAAACGGGAAACACCAAATTTACGATAATATGAACGAGCTCTACCGGTAAACATGCAACGATTGTGCAACCTTACCTTAGCAGAATTTTTAGGTAATTTTTGCAGCCCGATATAATCACCCTTTTCTTTAAGTTCTTTTCTTAGTTTTGCATATTTTTCAACAAGCTTAACTCTTTTTTCTTCTCTTGCGATTAGACTTTTACGAGCCATAATACTCCTACTTACGCTGTTTTAATTTCTTTTTTTCTAAATGGGAAACCAAAGGCCTGAAGCAATTCATAAGCCTCATTATCGGTATTTGCTGTTGTCACAAATGTGACATCCATTCCCAATACTTTTGTTATTTTATCTACGTTTATTTCGGGAAAAATAATCTGCTCTTTAATGCCGAGTGTATAATTACCTCTACCGTCAAAAGATTTATCTGACAATCCTCTAAAGTCGCGAACTCGTGGAAGAGCAATGTTAATGAGACGATCTAAGAATTCATACATTTTTTCTTTTCTTAAAGTCACCATCGCCCCAATGTTAACACCTTCACGAAGTTTGAAATTCGAAATAGATTTTTTTGCTTTTCTAATGCTAGCTTTTTGACCTGTAATTGTTTCTAATTCTTTAACTGCTTCTTCCAAAATTTTCTGGTCTGCCACGGCTGCACCAACACCCATGTTTACAACAATTTTGTGAAGCTTTGGCACCTGCATAATGCTTTTGTAATTAAATTTTTTCATTAACTCAGGCACAACTTCTTTCTTATAAGTATCAGCAAGGCGAGCTTTTATATTAATTTCTTTTTCAGATGCTTCCTTAGTAGAAACCTTTTTAGAAGGTTTAACCGGTTTTTCAGCGGTCGTCGTTGATTTTATTTTCTTTTCTGCCATTTTTATTTAAACCTTAAGTAAAAGTTTTTTAGTGTTAAATCATTTCTCCGCTTGCTCTACTAACACGAGCGCGTTTCTTCTTTCCGGTTTTGTCATCCAAAATGATTTGTGAACCAAGCCTTGTTCCCGCATTTGTTTTCGGGTCTATAAGCATAACATTTGAGACATGAACCGGCATTTCCTTCTCAAGAATTCCGCCTTGCGGATTTGTTTGATTTGGTTTAGTATGCCTTTTACGGACATTTATTCCTTCAACAATAATTTTAGAAACTTTAGGAAACACCTTTAAAACTTTACCGGTTTTTCCTTTATTATTTCCAGCTATTAAAACAACATTATCATTTTTTCTAATTTTCATTTTGCTTCCGAATTCTTATAATACTTCTGGTGCTAACGAAACTATTTTCATAAACTGTTTCTCCCTTAATTCTCTGGCGACGGGCCCGAATATACGAGTGCCTTTAGGTTCATTTTGAGCATTAATTAAAACCGCTGCATTTTCATCAAATCTAATATAGGAGCCGTCTTTTCTTCTAACTTCCTTTTTGGTTCTAACAATAACCGCTCGTGAAACTTCGCCCTTTTTAACTGTCCCGTTCGGGATTGCAGTTTTAACAGAAACAACAATTAAATCTCCAACACTAGCATACTGCCTACCGCTTCCCCCAAGGACACGAATGCATCTTACCCTTTTTGCCCCGGAATTATCTGCTACTACTAAATTTGTTTCTTCTTGAACCATTATAACCTACTCCTTACTTTGCTACTTGGCTTTTACTACAATTTCTACCAAACGCCATCTTTTCTTTAGGCTTAAAGGACGCGTTTCCATTATTTTTACTTTATCACCTATACTGCATTCATTCTTCTCATCGTGAGCCATCAGCTTAGTCGTTTTCTTAAAATATTTTTTGTAAATAGGATGAGGAACTTTTCTTTCAATTGCTACGGTAATTGTTTTCTCCATCTTATTACTCACCACTACACCAACTCTTGTTTTTCTAAGCGCGCGCTGTTCCATAATTAAGCCTTAACTCCTTCTTTGTTTTCTTTTTTCGCTGCGGCTATTTTTTCAAGTTCTCTATCTTTTAAAATTGTTTTTAATTTCGCAAGATCCTTTTTAATCAATCTTAACTTAGAAGTATTTGTTAATTGCTTAAGCTGGTGAGCAAAACGCAAGTCAACTAATTCCTTCTTTTGAAGATCGATTTGTTTAATTAATTCTTCATCTTTCATTTCGCGTATTTCATGAATCTTCATTTTTCATACCTTAGAATTATTCAAAGTCTGGTCTAACTACAACTTTTGTTTTAATGGGTAATTTATAAGCACATGTTTTTAGAGCATCATGTGCAAGCTCTTTTGTAACACCCGAGACTTCAAAAAGAACTCTTCCCGGCTTTACAACAGCTACCCAAAATTCAGGAGCTCCTTTACCTTTACCCATTCTTGTCTCAAGAGGTTTTTTAGAGACAGGCTTATCGGGAAAAATTCTTATCCAAACTTTTCCATCTCTCTTCATTTTTCTTGAAAGAGCAACACGACACGCCTCTATTTGGCGGCTTGTAATCCAATGCGGTTCTAAAGCTTTCAAACCAAAATCTCCAAAAGCAATTGTACTTCCGCGTTTAGCTTTTCCGGCTCTTCTTCCACGCTGTGATTTTCTGTATTTTACTCTTTTCGGCATTAACATGATAAAAAACTCCCGGCTATATTAATCTGTAACTCTTTTTCCTAAAATTTCTCCGTGGCAAATCCAAACTTTTATACCAATGGAGCCATAAATTGTTTCCGCTCTTCCGTTCGCATAATCAATATTAGCTCTTAATGTATGCAACGGGATTCTTCCTTCTTTATATTGTTCAGTACGGGCCATTTCTGCTCCCCCTAATCGTCCGGCGCACATAATTCTTATTCCTTCCGCACCCATGCGCATAGCAGCTGTAATTGCCATTTTCATTGCTCTTCTAAAAGAGACTCTTCCTGCAAGCTGGCTTGCAATATTTTCAGCAACAAGATAAGCATCTAATTCAGGTCTTTTAATTTCAGAAATCTGGACTTTAACTTCTCTATCAGTAACTTGCTTTAACTCTTGTTCAAGCTGAGTAATTTCTTTACCGCTTTTTCCGATTACGACACCTGGTCTTGAAGTATAAATTGTCAGAATTACATTTTTCGAAGTTCTGTCAATCACAATTCTGGAGATGCCCGCCTTCTTCAAACGATTTCTTACATAATTTCTAAGCTTCTGATCTTCTTTAAGTTTTGCAGCATAACTTTTATTTTCATACCAATTAGAGTCCCAGCCTCTAATTATTCCAACTCTTAGTCCTATAGGGTTTGCTTTCTGTCCCAAAAAAATATCCTCCTAAAATTTATGCTTTAGTTGCCACGATAATTGTTAAATGACACGATCTTTTTCTAATCTTATAAGCCCGTCCCATTGGAGCAGGTGAAATTCTTTTCAAAGTTGGTCCTTGATCTACAAAAGCTTCCTTTACAATTAAGTCATTAGGTTCTACACGGGTCGCATCATCTTTATTTAAAAGATTGGCAACAGCGGACCTCAAAACTTTTTCAGCATCTTTTGATGCATGTTTAGAATGAAAATGCAAGGTTTCAATCGCTTTATCCACAGACATTCCGCGGATAAGGTCAATAACCAATCTCATTTTTCTTGGAGATGAACCAATATATCTATGTACAGCTTTTGCTTCCATTATAATAAAAATCCTTCGCTAAATTATTTTGCTGGCGCTGGCGCTGGTACAGGCTTAGACGCCTTTTCAGCCTTGGTACCAGAATGTCCTCTAAAAATTCTTGTCGGCGAAAATTCGCCCAATTTATGTCCGACCATATTTTCAGTGATATACACTGGTATCATTTTGTTACCATTGTGAACTGCAATTGTGTGTCCGACAAAATCCGGAGTAATTGTTGATGCACGCGACCAAGTTTTAATTATCTTTTTCTGATTTGTTTTATTAAGTTGATCAATTTTATCAGCTAATTTATAATCAACAAAAGGTCCTTTTTTTACCGATCTTGGCATATTAATCTCTAAAAATTATTTACGTCTTTTTATGATGAACTTGTTAGATTCTTTTTTATGTTTTCTCGTCTTCAAACCTTTGGCTTTTTGACCCCACGGGGAAACAGGATGTCCACCACCCGAAGTCTTTCCTTCTCCACCACCCATTGGATGATCAACAGGATTCATTGCTACACCTCTTACATGCGGGCGGATTCCCTTCCATCGAGATCTTCCGGCTTTTCCCAAACTGATATTTTCCTGTTCAGCATTTCCGACAGTTCCGTATGTCGCCATACAAGCTAATCTGATTAGCTTAACTTCACCTGAAGGCATTTTAAGCTGAGCAAAGTCACCTTCTTTTGCCATTACCTGAAGTGCCGAACCGGCGCTTCTACCCAACTGACCCCCTTTACCCGGTTTAATTTCCACATTGTGGACAAAACTTCCCAGTGGCATATCTTTTAATGGTAGAGCGTTTCCTATATTTATATCGCTACCGGAACCGGAAATAATTTGATCACCGACTTTCAAACCATTCGGAGCAATAATATATCTTTTAGTTCCGTCAACGTAATGCAGCAAAGCAATTCTTGAAGTTCGATTAGGGTCATATTCAATTGAAAATACTTTTGCCGGAATTCCTATCTTATCGCGTTTAAAATCTATTATACGATATTTACGTTTGTGTCCGCCTCCGATATGACGTGCGGTAACACGACCAAGATTATTTCTTCCACCGGTTCTTTTAATAACACCGGTTAGTGATTTTTCCGGTGAAGTTTTTGTAATTTCATCAAAAGATGAAACCGATTTGAATCTCGTTCCGGGAGTAATCGGCTTTGATTTTATTATTGCCATTAGTGAGTCCTATTCAATTCTCTATACTTGTTCAAATAATTCAATTTTTTCACCCTCTTTAAGGGTAATAATAGCTTTCTTAAACTTTGAAGTTCTACCAGTAAACCTTCCGCTTTTTCTAAACTGAGTTTTAATTTTTCCTGGATGGTTGATGGTTCTGACATTAACTACATGAACTTCAAATCTTTTTTCAATCGCTTTTGCAATTTCAATTTTATTTGCTGAGGGACTAACCAAAAAACCATATTTCCCTTTATCGGCAGCAAGGTTAGTCATCTTTTCAGTAATCATAGGAGATATTAAAACGTCCTGCATATTAATTTACCGCCTCTTCTTTTCTTGCAAAGGCTTTACTAATTTTTTCAACCGCGCCTTTTTGTAAAATTAGAATTTGATTATTAAGTATATCGTAAGTAGAAACTTTTTCTGCTTCCAAAATTTGAACTTTTGGAATATTTCTGCCTGATTTATAAACAGAGTCATTGTTTCCATTAGTCAACAATAATACTTTTTTACCGTTTACTTTTAATGCTGAAAGAATATTTGTAAAATCTTTTGTCTTTGGTTTTTCGAATGAAAAATCCTCTACAAGAATAATTTGATTATCTTTTACTTTATGGCTCAACGCAGATTTTCGCGCAAGCTTCTTAATTTTCTTTGGAAGATCCTCTCTATAATCTCTTGGACGTGGCCCGAATATTGTTCCGCCGCCAACCCAGAGAGGAGATCTAGTCGTTCCAGCGCGAGCGCCGCCCCTTCCCTTTTGCTTCCATGGTTTTTTACCACCGCCTCTTACTTCACCTCTTTCTTTAGTTTTAGAGGTACCTTGTCTTTGATTTGCAAGATAAGATTTTACCGCAAGGTAAATAGCATGATCGTTTGGTTCGAAACCAAAAATATCATCCGCCAATTCCAATTTTTCATCGGAAAGAGTTCCGTCAATTTTATAAATATCTAATGTCATTTTATTACCGAATTACTTCTTTATTAATTCAACATAGGAATTAATGGAGCCTGGAACAGCTCCTTTAACTAAAATTAAATTTTGTTCGAGCAAAATTTTAATAACTTTTAAGTTGGAAACGGTTACATTTTCATAACCCATTCTCCCTGCCATTCGCTGACCTTTGAATACCCTGGAAGGATATGAGCTAGCACCAATCGATCCAGGAGCTCTCAAGCGATCACTTTGTCCGTGTGTTGTACCACCAACTCCACCGAAGCCATGACGCCTCATAACACCTTGGAAACCTTTTCCCTTGCTTTTACCTTTAACTTTAATTTTTTCGCCTTCAGCGAATAAATCAACCTTAATTTCATCACCAATTTTAAATTCTGTGCCGACAAATTTAAATTCTTTCAAGACTTTACTCGGAATAAGGTTGTTTTTTTTGAATTGTCCGCTTAAAGGCTTCGTAATATTCTTTTCTTTTCTTTCGCCAAACCCGAGCTGTAGGGCTTCATAACCATCTTTTTCTTTCGTGCGGATGGCAACAACCTTGCAAGGACCAGCTTGTATAACTGTAACAGGTACAATTTCGCCCTCAGCATTAAAAACTGTTGACATTCCAATTTTCTTTCCTATAATACCAGACATCTTGGCTCCCAAATTCATTAAAGCTTAATCTCAATATCTACACCCGCCGGTATATCTAATTTACTTAGAGAATCGACGGTTTTATTATTTGAATTATGTATATCAATTATCCTTTTGTGCGCTCTTGTTTCAAATTGCTCGCGTGATTTTTTGTCTACGTGAGGCGATCTTAAAACAGTGTAGACAGTTCTTCTTGTCGGAAGCGGTATCGGCCCAGAAACAACAGCACCTGTGCTTCTAACAGTTTTAATTATTTTTTCGGTAGACTTGTCTATCAAAATATGATCGTATGATTTTAATTTAATTCTAATCTTTTGACCTGGCACTTAAGAACTCCTTATAATTATTAGACACGAAAAGGGAGCTTCTGCTCCCTTCACGGTTTCAATAAATTTTATTCTAATATTTTTGTAACTATTCCGGCGCCGACTGTTCTTCCGCCTTCACGAATTGCAAAACGCAATCCTTCTTCCATCGCTATTTCGCCGATTAATTCAACCGAAAGATTTACTTTATCACCCGGCATAACCATCTCGGTTCCGGAAGGAAGAGTAGCAACACCAGTAACATCAGTAGTTCTAAAATAAAATTGAGGTCTATATCCATTAAAGAAAGGTGTATGACGACCACCTTCATCTTTAGAAAGGATATAAACTTCACCTTCAAATTTTTTATGAGGGGTAATTGAACCTGTTTTTGCAAGAACCATTCCTCGTTCAATTTCATTCTTGTCAACACCTCTTAAAAGAATCCCAGCATTGTCTCCAGCCATAGCTGAATCGAGTTCTTTTCTAAACATTTCAATACCGGTTACAACTGTTTTCTTGTGAAGACCTAATCCGATGAGTTCAACCTCTTCCTGAATTTTAACCTGACCTCTTTCAACTCTTCCAGTAGCCACAGTACCACGACCGGTAATTGAGAAAACGTCCTCGACAGGCATTAGAAATGGTTTATCGGTATCTCTTTTAGGAATCGGAATATAACTATCTACCGCATCCATAAGTTCCCAGATGCAGGTATATCTTGGATCATCGACAGGTGCATTACTTGAGCCAGCTTCCAAGGCCTTTAAAGCAGAACCCTTAATAATAGGGATTTCATCGCCGGGGAATTCATAATAATTTAATAAGTCTCTTAATTCAACTTCAACAAGCTCAATTAATTCCGGATCATCAACCATATCAATTTTATTCATAAAAACAACAATTTTGGGAACACCTACTTGACGAGCAAGAAGAATATGCTCTCTTGTTTGAGGCATTGGACCATCTGTTGCAGCTACCACAAGAATTGCACCATCCATTTGAGCCGCACCGGTTATCATGTTTTTAACATAATCTGCGTGCCCAGGACAATCAACGTGAGCATAATGTCTCTTTGCTGTTGAATATTCAACGTGAGCAGTTGCAATAGTAATACCTCGTTCTCTTTCTTCCGGAGCATTATCAATACTATCAAAAGTTCTAATTTCAGATAAGCCCTTCCGAGCGAGAGCCATAGTGATGGCAGCCGTCAAAGTAGTTTTGCCATGATCTACGTGACCGATTGTACCTACGTTAACGTGAGGTTTACTCCTATCAAATTTTTCTTTTGCCATCTAAATTCTCCTTAATTTTTCTTATTAAATATTAATCTTTGTTATGTAGTTATTGCTGATTTTTTTCCTAATGATTTTTCGGCTATCTCTTCCGCTATACTCTTAGGGACTTCATGGTAATGAGCAAACTGCATTGTATATATTGCTCGTCCCTGAGTCATAGATCTCAAGACAGTAGCATATCCGAACATTTCTGAAAGCGGAACTATCGCTTTAATTACCTGAGCATCTTTTCTTGCCGAAAAACCTTCAATTTTGCCTCGACGGGAATTTAGATCACCCATAACATCGCCTAAATATTCTTCCGGCGTAACAACTTCCACATCCATGATAGGTTCAAGAAGAACTGGTTTTGCTTTTTTTGCTCCCTCTTTAAATGCAATTGATCCGGCTACCTTAAAAGATAATTCATCAGAATCAACATCATGATAAGAACCATCATAAATTTTTGCTTTAATGTCTACGACAGGAAAACCAGCAACAACGCCGTTTCTCATTGCTTCCTGAATACCCTGGGATACTGCCGGAACATATTCTTTAGGAACTACTCCGCCAACAATTCCATTGATAAATTCATATCCTTTGCCGGGTTCATTTGGACCAAGTTCAATCCAGACGTGACCATATTTGCCGCGCCCACCGGATTGTTTAATGAACTTACCTTCAGAATCTACTGTCTGTGTTATTGTTTCTCTGTAGGCAACTTGCGGTTTGCCGACATTTGCCTCAACCTTAAATTCACGCTTCATTCTGTCAACAAGAATTTCAAGATGAAGCTCACCCATTCCGCTAATAAGAGTCTGACCCGTTTCTTCGTCAACTTTTATTTTGAAGGTAGGATCTTCATCGGATAATTTAACAAGTGATTCAGATAATTTATCCTGATCGGCTTTTGTCTTGGGTTCGATAGCAATCTGTATAACCGGTTCTGGAAAAATTATTTTTTCCAACATGACTGGGTCTTCTTCAGAGCAAAGCGTATCTCCGGTTTTTGTAAATTTCAAACCCACGGCAGCAGCAATATCACCGCACTGTACTTCATCAATTTCTTCCCTGTGGTTTGCATGCATCTGAAGCAACCGGCTAATTCTTTCTTTCTTACCACTTACAGCATTATATATGTAAGATCCAGAATGTAGGGTGCCGGAATAAACCCTAAAAAACGTAAGTTTACCAACGTATGCATCATTCATAATTTTAAAAGCCAATGCCGTAAATTTTTCATTCGGATCAACTTTTCTGATAATTTTATCATTTAATCCTATATGATGAGCTTCGATTTCTTTTGAATCAAAAGGAGATGGAAGAAAATCAACAACAGAATCGAGAAGATTCTGCACACCTTTATTTTTAAAAGCTGATCCACATAAAACTGGGACAATCTTTAATTCAATCGTAGCTTTTCTTAAGACTCTTTTAATTTCTTCAGCGCTTATTTCTTTTCCATCCAGATATTTGACCAAGAGAGTATCATCAACGTCCGATACAGCTTCAAGCATCTCGGTTCTATACTTATTTGCAAGTTCAACAAGATCATGGGGAATTGCTATTTCCTCAAAAGTTGCTCCAAAAGTTTCCTCGTGATACATTCTTGCTTTGAATGTAATCAAATCAATAACACCGGTAAATAAATCCCCCTCACCGATAGGTAGATTTATAGGGATTGCATTAGCGCCTAAACGGTCTTTCATCATTTGAAGCGCGTTATAAAAGTCAGCTCCCGTCCTATCCATTTTATTGATAAAAGCAATTCTTGGTACTTGATATTTATCAGCTTGTCTCCAGACAGTTTCAGATTGGGGTTCAACACCGCCAACAGCGCAGAACAAAGCAACCGCTCCATCTAAAACTCTTAAAGATCTTTCAACTTCTACGGTAAAATCAACGTGGCCTGGTGTGTCAATAATATTTATTTGATGATTATCCCAGAAGCAAGTTGTAGCCGCGCTAGTGATTGTTATACCTCTTTCTTTTTCCTGCTCCATCCAATCCATAGTCGCAGCACCGTCATGAACTTCGCCTATTCTATGAAGTTTGCCGGTATAAAATAATATGCGCTCGGTAGTAGTAGTTTTACCGGCGTCGATATGAGCCATAATACCAATGTTTCTTACTTTATCTATCGAAAGTCTTGTCGCCATACTATAAATCTAATTCTCTTTCTAATCTTTCTTACTAAATTATTACCACTTAAAATGAGCAAACGCCTTATTAGCTTCAGCCATTTTATGCGTATCTTCTTTTTTCTTAACAGCCGAGCCTTCATTATTGGAAGCCGCAATAAGTTCGGAGGCTAACTTTAATGACATTGATTTTTCATTTCTTGCGCGTGCGTATGTTCTAATCCATCTCATTGCCAAAGCAGTTCTTCTTTCTGATCTTACTTCAGTTGGCACTTGATAAGTTGCTCCACCAACGCGTCTGCTTCTAACTTCAATAACCGGTTGAGTATTATTGATAGCCTTTTTAAAAACTTCTAAACCATTTCTTTTTGTTCTCTCTTCAATTATATCAAAAGCTTTATAAACGACATAACGCGCATTCGATTTCTTTCCGTCATACATAATTGAATTAATAAATCGTGAAACCATCACATCATTAAATTTGGGATCCGGTTTTAAAAATCTTCTTTCTGAATTTTTCTTTCTCATAAGTTATTTAGCCTTTGGTTTTTTAGCACCATATTTAGATCTACCTTTTTTTCTATCTTCAACGCCACTTGTATCCAAAGTACCTCTAATGATATGATAGCGAACTCCAGGCAGATCCTTAACTCTTCCGCCACGAATTAATACAATTGAATGCTCCTGTAAATTGTGTCCTTCTCCAGGAATATAAGCTGTAACTTCCATACTATTTGTAAGCCTAACTCTAGCAACTTTTCTCAAGGCCGAGTTTGGTTTCTTTGGAGTAGAAGTATAAACTCGTGTGCATACACCCCTCTTCTGGGGGCAAGCATCAAGAGCCGGGGCTTTTTTCTTTGCAAGGATTTGGACCCGTCCTTTTCTTATCAACTGATTTATCGTAGGCACTAAATTCTCCTAAATTTCCATTTTAAAAAATTTCAGACTGCTAATATAGACTTTAACCAAAATTTTGTCAAGAAATCCTTTAAATATTTTTGTTTTTTTTTGTTAATTCGACAAAAAAATCCGATTTATTTTCAAAAACCGGATTTTACACCAAATTTTTCCAATTAAGCTTGGATATTTTCTTCTTCTTCTTTCTTTTCCGCAACTAATTCTTCCGCATTAAGAACTATACTTTGATATTTCTTTAGTCCACTACCAGCCGGGATTAGATGTCCCATAACAACATTTTCCTTTAAACCAAGTAAGTGGTCAACCTTAGCTTCAGTTGCAGCATTAGCTAACACTTTTGTAGTTTCCTGGAATGAAGCAGCAGAAATGAAGCTCTCTGTTTGAAGAGCAGCTTGAGTTATCCCGAGAAGAACATGTTCAAAAGTAGCGGGTTCAGCATCCCTTGCAATGATTGGCTTTTTACTTTTCTTCTTCAGTTCAGAATTAATTTCCCGGAACTTGCTCTTGATAAGTAACTGACCATCTTTGAATCGGGAATCACCTTTATCTTCAATGCGAACCATATTCATAATTTTATTGTTCTCTTCAATAAATTCATTTCTATCAACAGCATCTTCTTCAAGGAATTTTGTATCACCCGGAGAAACGATTTTAATTTTTTGAAGCATTTGCTTTACAATTACTTCAATATGTTTATCATTAATTTTTACACCTTGTAAACGGTAAACGTCTTGAATTTCATTTACAAGATATTCCTGAACGGCGCTTGTACCTTTAATCTTCAAAATATCATGTGGATTTATCGGTCCATCGGTAATCTTTTCGCCGGCAGGAATTTCGTCGCCTTCCTGCACAAGCACATGTTTTCCGAGAGGAACATTATAGCGCTTTTCATCTGAATTATCCGGAGCAATAACTATAATTTCCCTTGAACCTTTTTTACGATTACCAAATTTTACAGTACCTTCTATCTCCGAAACAATCGCAGTTTCTTGTGGGCTTCTGGCTTCGAAAAGTTCAGTAACCCTCGGCAAGCCACCGGTTATATCGCGGCTCTTACTTTGCTGCTTTGAAATTTTGGCTAAGATTGTTCCACCGGGTACTGATTCTCCTTCATCAACAGACAGGTAAGCTCTTGTCGGTATGTTGAATGACTTTTTATTACCATCTTCACCTTCAATGATTATACTCGGAGTAAGGTTCTTATCCTTTGATTCAATAACAACTTTTTGTACGTGACCGGTTTGCTCATCAGTTACCTGCTGCAAAGTTGAGCCATCAATCATATCTGCAAATTTAACCTTGCCTGATATATCCGAAAGAATAACCGCATTGTATGGATCGTGATTATAAAGTGGAGTACGCTTTTTAACAAGCTGTCCGTCAGTTACAACTAATTCAGCGCCGTAAGGAACGTCATATTTTTTTACCTGTCGGTTGTTATTGTCAAAAATTCCGATAATACCTCTTCTGCCGGTAACAATTCTGACAACACCGAGGAAATCAGATTTTTCCACATAGACAACTTTTTCAAATCTTGCAATTCCTTCAACTGCGCTTTCTACTTGAGACTGCGATGCAATTCTTGAAGAAGTACCGCCAAGATGGAAAGTTCTTAGAGTAAGCTGAGTACCGGGTTCACCTATTGATTGTGCAGCTACAATTCCAACAGCTTCTCCAATCTCTACGAGTTTGCCATTGGTCAAATTTCTGCCGTAGCATTTTGCACAAACACCACGCTTCGATTCGCAAGTTAATACAGTTCTAATGTATACCGAATCGATACTTGCGTCTTCTATTTTTTCCGCTATTTCATCGGTAATAATTTCTCCGGCTGCTATAATAATTTCATTAGACTTAGGATCATACACATCTTCTTGAGCAACGCGCCCGGCAATTCTTTCACCCAAAGGCTCTCTTTCTTGTTCAACATCTTTTAATGCTGTAACTTCGATACCAAGAATAGTTCCGCAATCAATTTCAGAAATAATAACGTCCTGGGAAACATCGACTAAACGCCTTGTTAAATAACCAGCATCAGCAGTCTTTAAAGCAGTATCAGCAAGACCTTTCCTTGCTCCATGTGTTGAAATAAAATATTCAAGAACGGAAAGACCTTCTTTGAAGTTTGCGACGATCGGGTTTTCGATAATTTCACCCGCTTGTCCGGATAAACTTTTTTGTGGTTTCATCATAAGACCGCGCATACCGGCAAGCTGGCGAACCTGTTCCTGCGAACCTCTTGCACCGGAGTCAACCATCATGTGAAGAGAATTAAAGCCTTGATTATGTCCTTTAATTTTTTCCATCAGAGCACGAGCAACATCGTTGGTAGTGTGAGTCCAAACGTCAATAATTTTATTATAGCGCTCGGCATCTGTAATAACTCCTTGCTCATGTTCGTTTAGAATCGCTTCAACCTTTTTATTTGCTTTGGAAATAAGATTTTCTTTTTCCTCCGGAATAATCATATCGGCATAACTTACTGATAAGCCGCCAGCAGTAGAATACCTAAAACCAAGCTCTTTCAAATCATCAAGAAACTTTGCAGTTACTTTATTTCCAAGCTTCATAAACATTTGACCGATAAAACCACCGAATGTCTTTTTGATAAGAAGTTGATTGAAGTAACCCATTTCCTTCGGAACAATTTGGTTAAAAATTACCCGGCCGGTAGTTGTCTCCGTCATTTCGCCGTTAATTTTAACTTTAATTTTTGAATGTAGCCCTATGACTTTTGAGTTATATGCGATAATTACTTCTTCAGATGTGCCAAAAATCATTCCTTCCCCTTTTTCACCATCCTTAAGTTTTGTAAGATAGTAGCATCCAAGAACGATATCTTGAGTAGGGACAACAACTGGACTACCATTTTGCGGTGAAAGGATATTATGGCTACTGAGCATCAACAAAGAAGCCTCAAGTTGAGCCTCAAAGGATAGAGGAATATGCACAGCCATCTGGTCGCCGTCAAAGTCAGCATTAAAAGCCGTACAGACCATCGGATGAAGTTGAATTGCCTTTCCGTCGATTAATATCGGCTGAAAAGCTTGAATACCTAATCTGTGAAGCGTCGGGGCACGATTTAAGAGAATTGGATGTCCTTCTATAATTTTTGCAAGCATATCCCAGATTATTGGATCTTTTCTATCGACAACTTTTCTTGCGCTCTTTACGGTTTTGTTGTGTCCTCTTTCAATTAATTTTCTTATGATGAACGGTTTAAAAAGCTCTACCGCCATATCTTTTGGTAAACCGCATTGGTGTAGTTTTAATTCAGGACCAACAACAATTACAGAACGCCCGGAATAGTCAACTCTCTTGCCAAGTAAATTTTGACGGAATCGACCTTGTTTTCCTTTTAGCATATCGCTCAAAGATTTTAGCGGCCTATTGTTGTCGCTTCTTACAGCACTGCCTCTGCGCGAGTTATCGAACAATGCATCTACTGCCTCCTGGAGCATTCTCTTTTCATTACGAAGAATAACTTCAGGTGCTTTAATATCAATTAATCTTTTCAAACGATTATTACGAATGATAACCCTTCTATAAAGATCATTCAAATCGCTGGTTGCAAATCTTCCGCCTTCAAGAGGAACTAATGGCCGAAGTTCAGGCGGAATAACCGGGACATAGTTCATAACCATCCACTCTGGTTTATTCGGAACCTTTCCTTCTTCCTCTTTGAAGGATTCAAGTACTCTTAATCTTTTTAAAATATCTGCTTTTTTCTGTTGAGAAGTTTCAACCTGGAGCTGGTCTCTTAAAGCTTTTGACAATTTTTCAACATCGGTTTGCCTTAAGATTTCTTTAACAGCGTCACCACCAATTCTTGCAACAAATTTTTTAGGATCAGAATTGTCTAATTTTTCATTACCAGCGGGAAGAGATTGAATGACTTCAAAATATTGGTCTTCGGAAATTAAATCGAGTCGGCTTAATCCCGTTGGACCTGGGTTGATAACGATATAAGATTCATAATAAATAACTTTTTCAAGTTCTTTAAGGCTTATACCGATAATATTTCCAATTTTTGACGGTTGCGATCTGAAAAACCAAATATGAACGATAGGAACAGCAAGACCAATATGCCCCATTCTTTCTCGTCTTACACTTTTTTGAGTTACTTCCACACCGCATCTATCACAAATAATTCCTTTATAACGGATTCTTTTATACTTACCGCAGAAGCATTCCCAATCGCGGGTTGGCCCAAAAATCTTTTCACAAAACAAACCATCTTTCTCCGGACGAAATGAGCGATAATTTATGGTTTCAGGTTTTGTAACCTCTCCATAAGATCTTGATAAAATATCATCAGGGCTTGCTAAACTAATAGTGATACTATTTATATCACGCATTGCATTTTCTTGAATTCTAAATGGCATTTTTATATCTCCAAATTTCTAAGTGAAAAAAGTGTCCTTAATACCGGACTTGCTCTACGGATGTTAATTAATTTTTATATCCAAGCCTAAGCCTTGAAGTTCTTTAATTAACACGTTGAACGATTCAGGAACATTTGGCTCCTGTAAGTTTTCACCCTTAACTATTGCTTCGTAAACCTTAGCTCTACCGGCAACATCATCGCTTTTAACAGTAAGGATTTCTTGAAGGATATGAGAAGCTCCGTAGCCTTCGAGTGCCCAGACTTCCATTTCTCCAAATCTTTGACCGCCAAATTGTGCCTTGCCGCCAAGCGGTTGTTGAGTAATAAGAGAGTAAGGTCCAATGGATCTTGCATGAATTTTATCATCAACAAGGTGACTTAGTTTCAACATATATATATATCCACAAGTTACCTTCTGATGAAATTTTTCACCGGTTCTTCCGTCGTATAAATCAGTCTTACTTCCTCTTTCAAGGCCAGCTTTTACAAGCCATTCATCGACGTCTTCAATCTTTGCTCCGTCAAAAATCGGAGTCGCGAATTTTACTCCTAATTTTTTACCAGCCCATCCAAGAGCAGTTTCATATAACTGACCAAGATTCATACGGGAAGGAACGCCAAGTGGATTAAGTATTATATCAACTTGGGTACCATCTGGTAAGAACGGCAAATCTTCAGCCGGAACAATTTTGGCAACTACACCTTTGTTACCATGGCGCCCTGCCATTTTGTCCCCAACAGACAGTTTACGTTTTTTAGCAACATAAACTTTTGCAAGTTGCACAATTCCCGGAGGAAGTTCATCTCCGCTTGTAATTTTAACTTTCTCTCTTTTATAATCTTCTTCAAAGTCGTAAAGTACCTCGAAGTAATTTTTATACAAAGTTTTTACTAGATTGTTGGATTTTTTTGATTCGAACCAGTCTAAAGTATAATCAAGCTTTGTAACGTCTTCCATTGACGCAAACGTTGTATCTTTGATAGTTGTCCCACTTCTGAGGGCAACACTACCTTCGAGATCGCGGATACCGGTAGTAACTTGATCAATCGTAATTTTAGTTAACTTTTCGATTAACTTTTCATAGTGTGCCGTTAAAGCTTGTTTATGTTCAATTTCTAAATTGTCAAGCGCTCTCTTTTCTAGTTTTTTAGCTTCCACATCTCTTTTCTTTCGGCTAAAAAGTCTAGTCTTGATGATAGTACCTTTCAATCCAGGAGGCGCTTTCAATGAAGCGTCTTTAACGTCGCCGGCTTTATCTCCAAATATTGCGCGTAATAATTTTTCTTCCGGTGTAGGATCGGTTTCACCCTTAGGAGTAATTTTTCCGATAAGAATATCGCCTTCTTTTACTTCAGCGCCTTCGCGGATAATTCCATATTCGTCAAGATTTTTCACCGATTCTTCGCTTACGTTTGGAATTTCGCGTGTTAGTTCTTCTTCGCCGCGTTTTGTTTCTCTTACCTGTAATTCAAATTCCTCTATATGAATTGAAGTATATACATCTTCACTTACAACTTTTTCGCTAATAATAATTGCGTCTTCAAAATTGTAACCCCGCCATGGCATAAAGGCCACCAAAACATTTCGGCCAAGTGCTAATTCACCGCCTTCTGTAGCACAACCATCGGCAAGAACGTCGCCCTTAGAAACTTTTTGTCCTTCTTTAACTATTGGACGTTGGTTTACTGAGGTTTCCTGGTTAGTGCCGCTAAATTTTGTTAATTTATACGTTACACGTCTTACATCATTAAAACTTGTTAAAGCCTCTGCGCTATTCGAACTTATATCGTATTTAACGACAATTTGGTTAGCGTCCACATAATCAATAGTACCGGCGTCTTCAGCAATTATAACTGCACGGGAATCAGTTGCTAATTTCTTTTCTAATCCGGTACCCACAATCGGAGCTTCAGGACGTAATAAGGGAACTGCTTGACGTTGCATGTTAGATCCCATCAACGCTCTATTAGCATCGTCATGTTCCAGAAAAGGAATGAGTGCTGCAGCAGCGCTTACAATTTGGGCTGGGGCAACATCCATAAATTGAACATGGTCCGGAGTCACAATGGGAAATTCTCCCTTAAATCTTGACTTTACTCTATCCTGCGAAAATTTAGATTGCTCTGTTAAGGTTGCGTTTGCTTGAGCAATTGTATAATTATCTTCCTGTTCGGCGGTAAGATATTCAACCTGATCTAAGACTTTCCCTCTTTCGACTTTTCTATAAGGAGTTTCTAAGAATCCATAACGGTTAACCCGGGCATAGATTGTCAAAGAAGAAATAAGACCGATATTTGGACCTTCCGGGGTTTCGATAGGGCACAATCTTCCATAGTGAGTATAATGAACGTCACGGACTTCAAATCCAGCTCTTTCTCTTGTTAAGCCTCCAGGACCTAAAGCAGACATTCTGCGTTTGTGGGTCATTTCTGCTAGTGGGTTTGTTTGATCCATAAACTGTGAAAGTTGGTTTGTTCCGAAAAAGGCATTTATTACGCTGCTTATAGTTCTCGCATTTACTAAATCTTGGGGAGTAAAACTTTCTGCATCACGAACATTCATACGTTCTTTAATTGTCCTTGCCATACGCGCCATTCCGATGTTGAATTGCTGTGCAAGTTGTTCTCCAACAGTTTTGATTCTTCTATTACCCAAATGATCGATATCATCAACTGTCTCATTCCCGTTTCTAAGCTTGATAATATATTTCATAATTGAAATAATATCTTCAATTGTTAGAACCGTAGTAGTCTCGGGAATGGTAAGCTTCAGTTTGTCGTTCATTCTATGTCGACCAACATCGCCAAGGTCATATCTTTTATCATTAAAGAACAACTTTTCAATTAAAGCCGAAGCAGTTTCCATATCCGGAGCTTCACCGGAACGTAGTTGGCGATAGATCGCGTATAGAGCTTCTTCTTTAGTATTAGAAGTATCTTTTCTTAAAGTATTTACAATCAAATCATTATCAGATGAAGTTTCGGAGTTTAAAAACTTCAGTTTTTCTACTTCGGCTTCCTTTAGGCGTTCAACATCTTCTTCCGAGAGAATGCTGTCTTTTGTAAGAAAAATTTCACCCGTAGACATATCAAAAACATCGCTGGCAATGACTCTGCCAATATAATTTTCAATTTTAACTTTTTTTACGGTTATTTCTTCGACAAGATCAAAGAGGTTCAAAATTTCTTCGTCGCTTGCATAACCAAGAGCACGTAAAAGCGTTGTAGCAGGGAATTTCTTTCTTCTGTCGATATAAACATACATTACATAATTTATATCGGTAGCAAATTCGACCCAAGAGCCTCTAAGCGGAATAATTCTGGCAGAATAAATAGGAGTTCCGTTAGGATGCACTGTTTGCGCAAAAGCAACGCCAGGTGAGCGATGTAGTTGAGAAACAACAACTCTTTCTGCGCCGTTAATTACGAAGGTTCCTTTTTCCGTCATAAACGGAAGATTGCCGAGATAAACTTCCTGTTCAACACTATTTACAAATTCTTGAGTTTCGGCATCTTTTGTTGAAAGTCGAAGTTTTCCTTTTAAGGGAGCAGCAAATGTTAAACCTCTTTCCAGACATTCGACAACAGAGAAACGCGGCTTTTCGATATAATATTCTATAAAATCGAGCCTATAGTTTTCTTTATTATCAAAAATAGGAAAATTTGCCGTAAAAACTTGTTGCAAGCCTTTGCTTTCCCGCTTGCTAGGCGGTGTTTTTAGCTGAATAAATTCCTCAAAAGCAGCGGTTTGAATATTTAACAAATCGGGTGGTTCTACGACAGAAGGAATTTTGCCAAAGGAGATTCTTTTACTATCCAATTTTAAGCCTCCAATTAATTTTCAATTTCTTTAACTTACCAATCCAGTCTTGATCAGCGATGTCTAAATATAAAAAGCGATAAGGCGGATTTCTCCGGCTTATCACTCCACAAAAAAGTTAATTTTCGTTAAATTAAATTACTTTACTTCTACAGTAGCGCCAGCTTCTTCAAACTCTTTTTTAAGTTTTTCAGCTTCGTCTTTAGAAATAGCTTCTTTAACTGTTTTTGGTGCTCCGTCTACTAGATCTTTTGCTTCTTTCAAGCCTAATCCTGTATGAGCTCTAACTACCTTAATAACGTTGATCTTTTTTTCGCCGGCTGCTTTTAGAATTACATCGAATTCTGTCTTTTCTTCGACTGGAGCAGCTGCTGCTGCAGGACCAGCTCCCGCCATCATAACCGGAGCAGATGCAGTTACGCCGAATTCTTCTTCAAGCGCTTTCTTCAAAGCTGAAGCTTCGACTAATGATAATCCCTTTATTTTCTCTACAATTTCAGCAACTTTCTCTGACATTTTTTACTCCTAATAATTTTATTTCTTGTTTAATATCTTTAATTATGCTGCCTGTTTCTTAGAAATTTCGTCAATGACGCTAACTAAGTCTCTCATAACAGCGTTAATTGCACCAACTATACCCGAAGCAGGTGCGCTGATGCTGCCTAAAATTCCTGCTATTATTTCTCCCTTGGTAGGAAGTTTTGCCAATTCATCTAATTGACTGCCGTTATAAAATTGGTCTTCTATATAGCACGCTTTTAATGCTAACTTTTGTTTCTCATCAAAATACTTTTTGATGATTTTTGCCGGAGCAACAGGGTTTTCAGATGTAAAAGCATATCCTGCCATTCCAACTAAGTAATCTTCAAGTTGTGTATATTTTCCAGTTTCCTTGATGGCTCTAATAAATAAAGTATTCTTAATTACTTTATAATTAACACCTTCCTTGCGGAAATCATTACGTATTGCGCTGATATCGGCAACATTGATTCCCTTGAAATCCGTAACATATACAGCCGTAGATTTTTCGATCATTTCCTTTACATCAGAAACAATCTCGGATTTTTCATTCTTGTTCATATATTCCCATACTAGATTTTGATTAATCGAGTCGGTCCCGGAATTACCGGGACAAGTTTGAAGCTATTTTTTTGAGTGCGTAAACTTTTTATTATTACTAATAAGCCACTTCATCTTTAGTAATTTTTAATCCAGGGCCCATTGTACTCGACAAAAAAAGACTTCTAATATACTGTCCTTTTGCCGAGGAAGGTTTCATTTTAATAATTGTGTTCAAAAAAGCTTTTGTGTTTTCCACTAACTTGTCTGATTCGAAATTTAATTTTCCCAAAGACGTATGTACAATTCCTGCTTTTTCAACTCTAAATTCTATTTTACCAGCTTTAACTTCTTTTACTGCCTTAGCAACATCATTAGTAACGGTACCACTTTTGGGGTTTGGCATCAAGCCTTTAGGACCAAGTACTCTGCCAAGCTTTCCCAGCTCAGACATTGTGTCAGGCATAGCGATGATTACATCTGTATCCGCCCAACCGCCTTTTATTTTTTCAAGATAGTCTTCGAAGCCCGCATAATCAGCGCCCGCATCTAAAGCTTCCTGTGCTTTTGATCCTTTGGCGATTACCAAAACTTTAACTTCCTTTCCCGTTCCGTTCGGAAGAGAAACCGTACCTCTAATCATTTGGTCGGCATGACGGGGATCCACTCCTAATCTTATTGCACAATCCAAAGTTTCAACAAATTTTACTTTAGAATTTTCCTTCAACAACTTCACGGCTTCTTCTATAGTATATTCTTTCTCTGTGTTTACTGATTTTGATAATACGCTATTTCTTTTCGACTTTTGCATTGCTCTAATTCCTTTTAAACTTTTCCATTATTTGATTTTATTAATCTTCAACAGTTATACCCATACTTCTGGCAGTTCCAGCTACCATACTCATGGCATGGTCAATATCAAAAGCATTTAAATCAGGCATCTTTGTTTGAGCAATTTCTTTAACCTGAGCTTTTGAAACCTTTGCAACTTTATTTCTATGGGGTTCGGCAGAACCTTTTTCAACTTTTGCCGCTTTTAATAACAAAACAGCAGCGGGTGGGGTTTTGGTAACAAAAGTGAAAGATTTATCAGAGTAAACAGTTATAACAACCGGAATAACAAGTCCATCTTTATCTGCAGTTCTTGCATTAAATTGCTTGCAGAACTCCATAATGTTGACACCTTTTTGACCTAAGGCTGGTCCAACAGGTGGAGACGGATTAGCTTTGCCGCCAGGTATTTGTAATTTAATATATCCGGTTATTTTCTTTGCCATTTTATTTACCTATAAATTCTTGATTATTTTTCTAATTCTGCTTGAACAAAATCAATTTCGACAGGAGTCTTTCTTCCAAAAATCGAAACCATAACTTTAATTTTCATCTTTTCTTCATTCACTTCTTGCACGGTACCGTTAAAATTATTGAATGGACCATCAACAATTTTCACTAAATCTCCGCTTCTAAAGATTGTTTCCATTCTTTCGGTGCTGTCATCTTGAGTAATTCTGCCGACAATTCTTTTGACTTCTTCGGGCTGTAAAGGGTTTGGACTAATTTTTGTCCCTAAAAATCCCATTACCGATGGAGTATTTAGTATAAAATCCTTAACCTGATTATCTAAATCCGCTTGGACTAAAATATATCCAGGGAAAAAGTTTTTAGTTTTACTTTTTTTCTTACCGTCTTTAACTTCAAATACTTTTTCAGTTGGAACAAGTACATTTTCGATCTTCGCCCGAAGCTTTTCATTATCTTTTAGCTCAGCATCGATTAGGTTTTTAACTTTATTTTCATGCCCGGAGAATGTCCGGACTACATACCACTTTAATTCCATTTAATTAGAAGATTCCTTTAAATATTTGAGTAATTACCATATCAATAAGATAGGTAAAAGCTGCAAGCATGAGGCATGTAACTATGACAACGGTAGTAGATTCTTTAAGTTCTTCCATTGTTGGCCACGTCACCTTTTTCATTTCTTTAATGACGTCATCAAAAAAAGCAATTATTTTTTCTTTCATAAAAATCTCATTTTTTTAAGCCGCACGTCAGGAGGGACTCGAACCCCCAACCTGCGGTTTTGGAGACCGCTGCTCTACCAATTGAGCTACTGACGTAAAAAATTATTTAGTTTCTTTATGGACAGTAATCTTTTTGTCCCAGCGGCAGTATTTTTTAAACTCAACTCTATTAGGGTGGAGTCTTTTATTTTTAGTAGTGGTGTAATTTCTTCTTTTACACTCAGTGCATTCTAAAGTTATAATATCTCTCATAGCAATACTTATTTTTGTTTGAGCTAAAATACCCTGCTTAATCAGGGGTAATTTTTAACAACTTCATTAAAAACTGTCGACAAATTATGTAAAACAAAACTTTCTTTTTAACTTGAGCTGACGACCGGGATTGAACCGGTGACCTCATCCTTACCAAGGATGTGCTCTACCAACTGAGCTACGTCAGCAATAAATATTTTAATTTATTGCTTGAGCGGGAGACGGGACTCGAACCCGCGACCAACAGCTTGGAAGGCTGTGACTCTAGCCAACTGAGTTACTCCCGCTTAAATCAGCGTAAGCTTCGTTCACACTTAAAAAGAACAACAGCATTTTTTTGAAAAAGCTGTGGGCGGCGAGGGATTCGAACCCCCAAAGGCGTCAGCCAACGGATTTACAGTCCGCCCCGGCTCTCCAACTCCGGCGTCCGCCCGGTTTTCCAAACGAGCCACAAATATATTTTGATTTTACTAAAAATGCAAATTAAAAATTACTCCCGAACAACTAAAATTTACTTTTGGCGTAACTGTCTATAATAATTTTAATGGTTTAGAAAAAAGTTAAAAACAATTTGTTTGGAACAAATTCAGAATTTCTTTCCCCTTCTTGATTTGTATATTACAATTTTATATGTTTGATTTAGTCAAACATGAGTTCACTTACTCTGTTAGGGAAACCATTTCAAATCTACCCCCTCCCCGGATCTTCTGAATGCGTCATTTAAGCCTCTGAATGCGTCTCAATAGGCATTCAAATAGTTTTTTCTTGTGCATGCATCACACTTGTCGGCAGACAGGCGGAGGAAGAGATCTCTTTTTAGACAGTTTTGAAACCTCTATGTCCATTCGAGACGAAATAATAGAATTCTTCAACACTCTCGGCAGGCAGGCTTACCTCCATTTTACCCAATCCTAAAAACTTTACTCTAATACCTAAATCATCCCCTAAGAATCAAATCATTCATTTATATAGATAGAAATGTGATGCAGTAACTTTCCTCATCTGACAAAAAGAAGTGAGATTTCATTGGAAAATACAAAAATCCGTCCAAAACAGATTACAATCCAACTTTTTTTCAAACAAATAATTCATATTATTAACTCATGTTACACAACCATTGGAATACCTTTCTTTCGCAAGGAAGGTTGGAAAAATGGAGTATGGGGATAGACTAATTTCTTCCATTATTCCAATACTCCAACACTCCAATTTTCCTGCGAATGTGTAAGGTGAGTTATTAAGATATTTTTTAATTTAATCTGCTTCAATGTTTCCATAATTCTCTATCTAAACTTCTATACTGAATTGCCTCACTTATATGTTGCGGTAAAATATTTGCGGAATTTTCCAAATCGGCTATTGTTCTGCTAACTTTCAATATTCTATCATAAGCTCTCGCCGAAAGACCAAGCTTAGTCATTGCCATTTTTAACAGCTCAGCGCTTGCCGAGTCAAGTTTGCAAAACTGTCTTACTTCTTTAGAGCCCATATCAGCATTATTATAAATGTTTCTTGATCCTGCAAATCTTTCAAGCTGAATTTCTCTTGCTTTTATTACCCTTGCTCTAATTTCTGAAGAAGGCTCGCTTTTTACTTCAGTAGAAAGTTCTTTATATTTTACTGCGGGTACTTCAATGTGAATATCTATTCTATCCAAAAGAGGCCCGGAAATTTTTGCCATATACCGTTGTATTTGAGGTGGCGCGCATGTGCATTCTCTACCCGGATCGGTGTAATAGCCGCATGGGCATTCCTGCGTTGCCAATCTGCCGTATCACCTTAAAAGCTCAAAAACCAATAAATTCCGCATGTCCTATATCTTTAATAACTTTTGGCGACCATATCAAAAAGAAGCGGCTTGATTTAAACCTCTTTCAAAAAGACGTTGCCAAACTCCTCGGTGTAAAAGAAGAATCCATTTACAACTGGGAAAATAACCGATCAAATCCCAAGATTTATTTATTACCCAAAATTATTGAATTTTTGGGATATGTACCATTTGAGTTATCCAACAAATCTTTGGGAGAAAAAATAATGGCGTACCGGAAAGAACGAGGGCTGAGCCAAAGAAAGCTTGCGGAACTCTTGTCTGTTGATAAGACGACCATCAGAGATTGGGAGAGTAACAAACATATGCCGAGTAAGAAATTGTTGGAAGGAATTACTAAGATTTTATCTTCACCTCTTGCAACGAGGTAAAGAGGTAAAGAGGTCGTGTGATAATTCAGAATTTAAGAAAAAGCGTTCATTCACTTATTAGTTTACACTAGTTAAGTATGTTTGAACCGTGCTAGCAAATTTGTTGAAGTTAAACGGTTTGGATATATAATACGATAAACCCTGCGAAAGGAAATATTGTTCGTCTCCTTTCATAGCGTATGCTGTAACGGCAATAATAGGAGCGTCTTTATATCCGTCTATCTTCCTTATTTCTTTGGTGGCTTTAATGCCGTTCATCCCGAAATTTAATTTTATATCCATTAAAATTAATTCATACTTATTCTGCCGGGCTAAGTTAATTGCTTCTTCGCCGCAGTTAGTTATTCGGAGCTCGCAGGCATTCTTTAAAATATATTTAATAATATTTTGGGTGGGTTCGTCGTCTTCAACAAGAAGTACTTTTTTCATGTTGTTTCTAAAATTATTAAATAACGATTTTTATATTGTAAATTTATAACATTTATCAATCACAAAACAACAAAAAACATTTCTATTTCAATAACAACAGATATTTCTTAACAATAGTAGCCAAATATTTCCGCCCAAACAGTTTTGAAATGTAGCCTGTAAATCCTTGAGAAATGATTCTTCATTTATCGTCTTTCATTGGAATTGCAGTAACAGCAATTATTGGAATATTTTCATGTCCATTATTTTTCTAATTTCTTTTAAGCCTCAGTTCAGTATTTTGCATCGTTTCTTTTGGAGTCTCCTGTTCAAAAAATAAAAATAATTCATCCGGTTGCACAAGAAATATTTTATCTATATGAGTAGGATCTAATTTTTCGACAATTATTTTCCTTAACGTCTCGATTCGTTTTTTTTCAGGCACACACAGTAATATTTTCTGATATCCGGCTCGTAAACATTTGTCTATATTTTTTAGCTCGTGTTCATTATTTGTTGTTACCGAAATATCACATGCAATCTTTTCGCCGTTGCGCTCAAGCCCTACATCCACCCTGTCCGATCCGTCGGAAATTTTTCCTATATCCTTATTCCCACACCCTAAATAATATCATCTTTACGTTCTAACTGATACTTCCTTTTTTTAGCGGAAGACTTGATTTTAATTATATCTCCATCCTCTAAATAGACCTCATCAACCCCAACAGCTCCTCTCAAAGAATTAGTTAAAATAACTTCATCTGCCGATCTAAGATCAGAAATCGTCAGTTTGCATTCATCAATATCCTTCACGTTTAGTTTGAAATACTCCCTGAACACTCCGGGCAAAATCCCGCAATCTATATGAGGTGTAAACCACTTTCCTCCTTTTCTTAAGAATATATTCGATATCGCTCCTTCGGTGATATATCCGTTTTCATTTAAGAAAAATACATCGAAGAATCCTTTCGAATTATAATATTCAAACTCCGAATTATAAAGTTTGCGATTAGTCGTTTTAAAGTACCGGAACTTATCCGCAGTATCGATTTTTTTACCGGAAATTATTACTCGCACTTTTGATGGAATTGAATTAAAGACGCTTGTCTCTATTCTTATATCGCCGCCTTTGTTCAATGAATATTTTAACCTATAAATTAAACCGTCATCAAGTTTACTTACTGCTTCCTGAATTTTACTCCGGACTTTTTCTTCATCATAATTGAATAAGAAATGGTCAGCCGCATGTCTTAACCTATTCATATGCTGCTCAAATAAAAGCACCTTTAGGTATTCCACCTTGCAGGTTTCAAATATTTCAAAATTGTTTTGAGGTTTCAAAAGGAAATTACCTTTCAAAAGGGTTTCTTTATATTCTTCAACCGGAATACTGTCCCAAACAATTCCGCTTCCCAAGCCGATAACGCCGCATCCGGTATCCCGATCTATTTCAATTGTCCTTATTGATACATTAAAAACAGTCTTGTCTCCAAGTATCAAACCTATGCCGCCGGTATAAATTCCTCTTTTTTCCTTTTCTAATTCATTTATTATTTCCATCGTCCTTATTTTAGGCGCGCCTGTAATAGAGCCGCAGGGGAATAGACTTTTCAATACATCGCTTAAGCTGCAATCTTTCTTCAAAACTCCTTTAACTTCAGAAACCATTTGAAACACAGATTCATACTTTTCAATTTCAAAAATATTTTCCGTAATTACACTTCCGTATTCGGAAATCTTCCCGATGTCATTTCTTAGCAAATCCACAATCATCGAATTTTCAGCACGATCCTTTTCGCTGCCCGCTAACAGTTCAAAATTGCGTCGGTCATCCTGTAAATTTTTGCCTCTTTTTATCGTACCTTTCATCGGCTTGGTGATAATATTTTTCTTTTTATCAATAGAGAAAAACAGCTCCGGTGAAAGCGATATAATTATTTTACTTCCGCAATTAATAATAGCCGTATATTTTGCCGATTGATTGAATATTAAGCTTTTGAAAAGCGCGGAATAATCACCGTTAAATTGAAATTTTCCTTTTACGGCATAGTTAACCTGGTAAGTATCTCCTTCTTCAATATATCCCTTAATTTTATTTATGTTCCGGACAAACTGATCTTCGGAAATATTTAATCTGAAATCGTTCAAAGAATAATCTAAACTGCCCAAGCTAAAATCAAGATTAATATCTTTAGAATTTATCTTTGTTACCCTGCTGAAAAGAACCGCTTTAAATATTTCTTCTTCGGTCCGGTAGAGCTTATTCAACTTATCTTCAAGTAAATAACTCGCCTCGTATGCAATTAAATTATATCCGATTAAACCGGAAGATAATTCTTTATCCATGATAGCTAGATTTTTTTCGAATTCTATTTTTGTTTTTGCCGAGAGTACTTTTGCCGGTTCCTCAAACAAATAAGAAAAAGAATCGTTATAAAACGAAGGAGTGTAAAAAAACGCGCTGTTTTCTTTAGACAGGACTATATTAATAATTTCTTTAATATTCATTTTAGAAGGACCATATAACGGTCTGCGCAAAGTTAATTAAAATTTTAATTTTTATTTCATAGAAAATTACTTTATAGCACAAAATTACCCAATTTATAATGCGAAGTAATCATGGTACACTGAATAGGTTTTTAATGTTTGCTTACCTGACCAACGGTATGAAGGGGATATACATACAAACGATAGATATTATGTTTAAAATATAAATAAAAAGGCATCCTTTCTGTAAATTAGATAAAGTTGATTTTAATAAACAATCTAATTAAATAAAATAAAAACAGTAAAGGATGCCTAAATGAAAAAGAAAAATAAAGAACTTGATTTTAGTAATC
>JAKBMG010000190.1 GCA_021831685.1 Bacteroidota bacterium
GAATACAATGGTAACTTCTGAGGCAGCTCATACAGGGATGTATTCTCTAAAATTCGATTTACCTGCTAATCGTGACCCGCATGATGGCTTTGTAGGTACGAAAAGATATTTATTTGATTCAGCTCAAACAAATCTTTATTCTTCAAATGTTCCAAATCATGATATTTCTCATTTAACTGGAATAAATCCTGGAGATATCATTAGACTTAGTGTATGGGTAAAAGCTGATAGTTTACAGCCGGATTCTGCAGACGCAAATCCAACTACTTGGGCTGTAGGATTTACTCCTGGATTCTTTGAAGGAAACGGAAATAATATTGGTTACAATCCAGTCATGCAAAATGATTATCAATTCCAATTCCCACATGTTACTTCATTTGGTTGGACACAATATTATCTTGATGTGACTGTTCCGAGCAACTCGAATGCTCTTGAAGTTAGACTTCATATTTATGCTAGATTTACGGGTAAAATTTATTTCGATGACTTACAGGTTGAGAAAATCGGAGTAACTTCTGTAAATAATAATCATGAAATGATGCCTTCTAATTTCCAGGTATTTCAAAATTATCCGAATCCGTTTAACCCAACAACTACAATTAACTTTGCTTTACCTCAATCCTCAAATGTTAAGATCGTTATCTATGATATGCTAGGTAGAGAAGTTAGAACTCTTGTGAACGGTGACCAAGTTGCCGGTGTTCATAGTATAGTATGGGACGGACGTAATAATTTTGGATCTCAGGTTGCAAGCGGTACATACATTTATCGAGTTGTTGCTGGAAGCTATTCAGCAGTAAAGAAAATGATAATGCTCAAATAACCAAATACTATAAAGGGAGTACCTCCTGGTACTCCCTTTATTTTTCATTCTTATGCAATTTTAAGTTTAACCAGCGCGTGTAAATTATATGAAGAAATTTTACTTTCAGCTTATTAATGTCCTGATTATTTTTTCCTTTACATCTTTCTTTACCTTGACTAATGCAGGTACAACAGGAAAAATAGCGGGCAAAGTGATTGACTCTCAAACTAAAGAGCCATTAATCGGTGCGAATATCGTTATTGTCGGCACTTCGATGGGTGCGGCTTCGGATATAAACGGAGACTATTTTATTATCAATCTTCCTCCGGGCGCTTATCAAATTAAAGCAACTGCAATTGGTTATGCTCCGGTAATTATTAATAATGTAAGGGTCTCGGTTGACCAAACTACAAGGCTCGATGTTGTAATGGGCGAGCAGGCAGTTCAAATAAAAGGTGTTGAGGTTACTGCTTCTAGACCTATCGTACAAAAAGATTTAACTTCAACGCAGTCTAATATTAGTGGTCATGATATAAATATGCTCCCGGTTGAAGATGTTCAATCGGTTATAAATCTTCAAGCAGGTGTTGTAGATGGGCATTTCAGGGGCGGCAGAATTGGTGAAGTTAAGTATTTGATTGACGGTGTTTCTGTTAACGATGTTTATTCGGGCGAATCAACGATGGAAGCTGATGTTAATAGTGTCCAGGAATTGCAGGTAATAACAGGAACTTTTAATGCTGAATATGGGGAAGCCTTATCAGGTGTCGTAAATCAAATAACAAAAATTCCTGAAGATCATTATTCCGGAAGTCTTTCGGCTTATTCAGGTGATTATATCACCAATAGAACTAGTTTGTTTCAGTATATGGGAGGACTTAATCCTGTTAGAACTTATAATTTTCAAGGTAGTTTAAGCGGTCCTGTGCCGGGAACAAATCAGTTCGTGAAATTCTTTGGCTCCGGTCGATATTTAAATGATGACGGCTACCTTTATGGCAAACGTGAATTTAATCCGTCTGATTCATCAAACTTTACAGCAAATAATCCGAGTCAGTGGTACGTCGGCGCAACTGGCGACAATGCCAATGTTCCTATGAATTACAATAAACAATTATCTCTGCAAGGGAAACTTCAATTTAAAGTTGGTCAGGGAAAAGGAATTATTCTTGAAGGATTATACCAAGGTCAGGATTACAGAATATTTGATAACCAATTTTTACTGAACCCTGACGGAGATTATACGTATCATCAAAAATCTTTTCTCGGAAGCATAAGTTATACTCAAGTATTTAGTTCTTCGGCATTTTTAGATCTATTAGGCTCAACTTACTATTCACAATATAAACAATATGTTTTCTCTAATCCATTGGATCCTCGATATGTCAACCCCGAAAGAATGCGCGATGTAAGCGGTAACGCATTTTTAACAGGAGGTACGCAGAACTGGTCATTTTCTCATAATACAACTACTTATACTGCAAAAGCCGATTTTACGGATCAAATTAATTTTACTAACGAAATTAAATCAGGTTTTGAGGCAGATATTCATACTTTAAACTATCAGGATTTTCAAATTTTAGTAGATGCTACTACTAATTATAAGCCTGCCTTACCATCACCCGGTTCTTTTGATTATAATATTTATCAAAGTCACCCTTATCAATTAGCATACTATCTTCAAGATAAAATTGAATTACCTTATCTTATTGTAAATGTTGGCGCAAGGTTCGATTATTTTGAACCGGACGGTCAAGTAATCAATAATCCCGACAGTGTTTCCGCTCTTGACACTTATTATCCACCTTTTCCTAGTCAATATTTTCATAAGGCTAGTGCAAAATACCAGCTAAGCCCACGTATCGGAATTTCGTATCCAATGAGTGATAAAGGAGCAGTTCATATTTCCTATGGACACTTTTTTGAGGTTCCACCTTTCCAATATTTATATAATAATCCTAATTTTAGAATTCCGCTTTCTGGAGATTTCCCTTCTCTAATAGGAAGTACAATTGGAAATGCCGACCTTAAACCGCAGGAAACAACGATGTACGAGATTGGTCTTCAGCAAGAAATTATGCCAAACTTAGGTGTTAATGTAACGGCTTATTATAAAGATATACGCAATTTACTTGGTGTAGCATTATTTGTAAAAAATAATTTCAAAAAATTTGCAGAATATATAAATACTGATTACGGTTCTGTCACAGGACTTACAATTTCATTTGATAAAAGATTTAGTGACGGTTTGGGTGCTAGTCTGGATTATACTTATCAAGTTGCAAAAGGAAATGAATCTGATCCAAACGATGCTTTTAATAAAGCTCAAGCTTCGCCCCCAATTGAAGCCAATACTCAGTTAGTGCCACTTGCATGGGATAGACGGAATTCAATTAACTTTACTGTAACAGCCGGCATTCCTAATGACATAATCGGCAGCATTGTCGGTCAGTTGGGTACTGGTCTTCCATATACTCCGTCTTATCAAAATCAAAGAACGGGTCTGGAAAATAGCGCAAACAAACCAACTTTCTTTAATGTTGATCTTTACATTACCAAATATTTGAAATTAGCCGGTCTGAATTTATCGATATTCTTAAAAGTTTATAATCTTTTCGATACTGCAAATGAACTAAATGTTTATACGGATACTGGAAGGGCTGGATATACTTTGGCTGAAACACAGGATCAATCTCCTCCGCGAGGTGTAAACACAATACAGCAATATTTTATAAGACCTGATTTTTATTCCGCTCCGCGTCATGTGTTATTAGGAGCATCGTTAGATTTTTAATCTGAAATTTGAAGGTGAATAAACGTGAAAACTTATTGTATTAAAATATTTCTTTTTGCTTTTTCAATTTTACTATTATCAACTTTGAAAAGCTTTGCACAGGTAATCGTCGACAAGAATAAAGGAAATCACCAAAATACTAAAATGGGTTTGATGGACGGAAATCTTGTTCAAACTGTGTTTTATAATTTTGGCGAAATTGCAGACTGGCAAAACCAGCCCACACTTAGCGGCGTGTGGCCCAAAGGAACAAACCACACTTATGTGGACGGTGTTGCCATTATTGTCTCTGCCGAAGCTACGGATAAGCAGGGAAATGTCTTCCATCCGCTTGAAACAAATTACTATGAATATACAAGATATAATCCCCAAACCTTTGTAACATACGGATGGTGGCCGCTTCCAGGATATGCCAATCCTTATCAAACAAGCGTTGCCAGAAGTGATGATCCAAATACTTGGCCGTCATCGTGGCCTGACAGACCTGCCGACTGGGCTGGTTATTGGGATGGTTTTTTTGGCAAAGGTGTAATGAATGCCGATCTGGAAACTTATTTTGTTTTTGATGACAATGAAGATAGATACTATATAAATACTCATCACTTTTATCCTGATGCCGATGATACTACTAGAGGCGGACTAGGTATGCAGGTTAAGGGGCGTGGCTTCCAATGGTCACAAGTTCTTGCCGAAGATGTAATTTTCTGGTATTATGAAATAACTAACATGGGAACAACCGATTATCCGAAAACCCTATTTGCGCAATATGTTGACTGGGGTATCGGTGGTCATGATAACTCATCAAATAATGCAGGCGATTACGATCAGTTGTTAAATATTTCTTATGCCTACTCAACTGTCCCGTTTGGAAGTCCGGGACATTGGAGTCCTGTTGGATTAGCGGGTTATGCGTTTCTTGAAAGCCCTGGAATTGATTATGATAATATCGATAACGACCATGATGGATTAACTGACGAAAGAAGAGATAATAATGCAAAAGTATTTATCACGAATCCAAATCAAGATCCATATTTAAGAGACGTAGCACAGGATACTGTTAGATTTAGACAGTTCTATGGTTACTCCTGGCAGCCGCATTGGGATGCAGATGAAAATGCCAACTGGAAATCTTACACGGATTTGAATCATAATGGTAAATGGGATCCGGGTGAACCTTTAAATGATGATGTAGGTACCGATGGTATCGGACCTCTTGACCCTGGTTATACTGGTCCTGATGCTGATGGTTCTCAGGGTGATGGTAAACCGGAACAAGGAGAACCCGATTTTGGTAATCTTGATAAAGATGAATCAGACCAATTAGGTTTAACCGGATTTTCAATTTTTGCCGTTCATACTTATGACCTTAATAATGATGAAAGAAATTGGAATGCACTGTCTCAACTCCCAACTCCTCATGGGCAGTCACTTGTAGGCGTTAATCTTGCGAATTTCTTTTCCAGTTATTTATTTCACATGGAAGGACGCAATACATATTCTGCGGAGACTGGTCAACTGGAGCAAACAGGTAGCACTCAGCGCTTTTCTATGGCGTTACTATTCGGCATAAATACGGATGACCTTTTTAGAAGAAAAAATACAGTACAAGCAATTTATAATGCAAGTTATCAATTTGCTAAACCGCCTGCCAAACCTCTTGTAAAGGTAGTTGCTGGTGACCATAAAGTCACTTTGTATTGGGATGACGGTGCTGAAAAATCTTTTGATAGGTTCTATCAGCGTGTCAATTTTGAAGGATACAGAATTTACCGTGCTACGGATCCTAATTTCCTTGAAGATCAAATCATTACAGATGCTTACGGTAAAGCTACATTTCGACAGCCGATTGCCCAATATGATTTAATAGATGGCATTACCGGTCTTTTCCCAATTTCAGTCAATGGTGCAATGTTTTATCTTGGAGATGATTCCGGGTTAAAACATTCCTATATAGACACCACAGTACAAAATGGACAGACTTATTATTATGCCGTAGTCTCGTATGATCAAGGATTTATAACCACAAATATTAATGGAGTTCAACAGGGAATCCCACCGGCGGAATGTACAAGTATTATCAAGACCGATGTTAACGGTAATGTCAAAACTGATGTTAATACTGCGGTAGTAACTCCAAGAGCACCAAGCGCAGGTTATGTTGGTCCGCTGCTTCAAAATATTGTTGACAGTGGTCCTGGTACGGGAACAATCGTACCAAATGTCCTTGTTCCGGATTCAATAAAAAATTATAATACTTACCGTCTTGAGTTTATTGATCATTCGGTATTTCATACCGATCCATACCCATATTACAGGTTAATTAATTATTCAACAAAGGATACGTTGGTTCCTCCGACTGTTTTTGATGGTAATGAAGCCCAGCTTCCTGTAACTGACGGCTTTAGTCTTGATGTCACGAACGACACATCTGTAAATATTGATCCTTCTAAAACGAACTGGGTAGTCGGTAATAGTAATTATATGGTTCAGACTGGGTTTGATTCAAGGTATGCTGCAGCAAATCAAAGCGCTAGAGTGAATTTTCCTGCAGATTTTGAAGTAATATTTAAAAATCCAGGTCAAGGCGATACATCGTATCCAACATCCAGTTTCAATGCCCCGATAGTATCTAATATACAAATAAAAGATTTGACTGACGGTATCGATCATTTTCAATTTAAATTTTATGACAATAATAATAATGGTTTATTCGATTTGGGCGACGCTATTTTTTTGGTTGCTGGAGACTCGATTAATCATAAAGCTACTAGTTTCCAGAATCTGCATGTTAGTTGGTCGTTCTCTTTAGTAAAAGACACAACTATCCCGGATAATTTACAAAGAGCTCCTCAGGTTGGGGATATTTTCAAACTCTCAACTACCAAACCATTTAGGACAGGTGAATATTATCAGTTTACTACTAGATCGTCATATTTTGATAAATCTAAATTTTTAACTGATCTCAATAATATTGCCGTGGTTCCAAATCCTTATCCCGGTGCTGCTTCTTGGGAACCATTAACTAATACGGTCGGTCGTGGAGAAAGACTAATTTATTTTACTCATCTTCCGGCTGTCTGTACTATTAGAATATATACTATCAGCGGTAACCTTGTTCAGACTTTACATCATAACGGTTCGTTAACGGATGGACAGGAACCTTGGAATTTAGTATCGAAAGATGGAATGGATATTTCTTTCGGTGTCTATATTTTCCAGGTTGATGCACCCGGATTAGGAACAAAAATAGGACGCTTTGCAATAATTAAATAGGATTGCGAACAAATAGAGATTACGAGGCAAATATGAAATTAAAATTTTTACTTACGTCAACTTTAATATTAATAATAAGTGTTTATCTTTTCCCGCAAAGTAAAAATGTTTCGAAGGTTGGAACAACGGCAGCTACGTTTTTGGAGATAGGTGTTGGAGCTTCCGCTAGCGGAATGGGCGGCGCTTTTGTCAGCATGGCAGGCGATGCTACTTCTTTATATTGGAACCCTGCCGGGATAGCGAGGTTGGATCAGAACGAGGTTATTTTTACTCATACAAACTGGATTGCATCCACAAATCTTGACTATGCTGCTTTAGTCCTTCCTCTTGGGGAACTGGGCAATATCGGTTTAAGTTATACTTCTCTTTCAATGCCTGATATGCCTGTCACTACTGTGGAAATGCCTCAAGGTACAGGCGAATATTTTAGTGCCGGTGATCTTGCTCTCGGACTTTCTTATGCAAGAACCATTACGGATAGGTTCTCAATTGGCTTTACTGCAAAGTATATCCAAGAAAATATTTGGCATGAAACAGGCACTGCCTTTGCTGTTGATGCAGGTACTTCATTCAGAACGGATCTATTGGGAGGAATGGTTATTGGCGCTTCAATTTCTAATTTCGGTACTGCTATGCAGCTTAGCGGTATTGATACAAGAACTTTTGCAAGAGTCGATCCAACTAAACTCGGAAGCAATGATCAGGTACCTTATAATATTGAACTGGAATCATGGAATCTTCCTCTTTTGTTTAGAATTGGTGTGTCTGCTAGCCCGATCAATACGGAAAGTTATAAATGGACAATTGCAGTTGATGCGCTACACCCTAATGACAATTATGAAAGTATGAATGTAGGCACTGAATTATCATATCATGGGTTCTTGTTTATTAGAGGTGGTT
>JAKBMG010000080.1 GCA_021831685.1 Bacteroidota bacterium
CCACTCGTCACTCCTTCCCTGTATGTCCAAACCCGCCTTCTCCTCTTGAACTATCTGCCAAATCATTCGTTTGGATAAATTTAGCGAAATAAACTTTTGACAGAATTATCTGAGCAATTCTATCGCCGCGGGAAATTTTGAAGTCTTCTTTACCAAAATTGAAAAGAATTATTTTTATTTCACCACGGTAATCCGCATCAATAGTTCCGGGTGAATTCAAGACGCCGATTCCATGTTTTATTGCAAGACCGCTGCGGGGACGCACCTGGATTTCATAACCATGTGGTATTTCTACTGAAAGGTTTGTCGGCACTAAAATAATTTCTCCATGTTTTGCGATAATGTCATCTTTTACAGCTGCTCTAATATCCATACCCGAACTGCCGGAGGTTGCGTAAGAAGGAAGTTCGATATCATCAAAGTCCTTGTTTATTCTTTTTATCTTAATAGGAATTTCTTCATTCATTATTTTCTTTCAAGTTAAATTTTTCAACGCAATATTTATATAAAAAAAGGAGTAATGGAATAATGGAGTGGTGGAATGTTGTAAAATTTCTCATTCCTCCACTACTCCAACATTCCATTATCCCGCTACTCCATTCCTCCATTATTCCACTACTCCATTCCTCCAGCTTTTAAAATTCGGGCTTACGCGTTTTTTATTTTCCTTTTAATAAACCTGTTTTTTAAGAAGATCATCTCTTCCCGCCCGACGTTAAATATCATCAAAAGGATTATGAAAAGAAGTAAGATTAAAAATTTATTCAACAGGTTTAATTGTCCGCCGGTGAGCTGCAAATAATAAATTGTCGCTACAACGGCGAGAGATGAAAATATTTTTAGAATCTTGGAATATTCATAATCGATCTTATAAAACTTTTGTGTTACAAAAAAGTAAATTACAGCCATAACAAAATAAGCAGCAAGCGTAGCAAGCGCTGCGCCCATTATTCCGATGACCGGAATCAGCCAAAAGTTTAACCCGATGTTTACCGCAGCGCCTATTATCGTTATAATCGGGACGTAAATGCTTTTCTCTTTTATAAAAATACCTGCGGTAAAAATTGTGTATATGCCGAGGAACATATATCCAAACAGAACCGCTGGAACTATATTCAGTCCGCTTAAATATGATTGATGAATTATTGAATGACCAAAGATTTTAATCTTCACAACGTCATCAATAAATAAAGATAGAACAACGAGGATAAAACTCCCGGCGAGCGTAAAATAGGTAAGTACTTTTGAGAATAATTCCTTGGCGTTTTCTTCCCTTGCATTCTGAAGGAAAAATGGCTGCCAGGCGTATTGAAACATGTTAACAAACAGCATCATAAAAATGCCGAGTTTATAATTTGCGCTGTACAATCCGGCGGTTTCAAGATTGGTAAGATGATTGATGATTGGACGGTCAACTCCTTGAATTAACATTGCGGCAATACCGGCTGGAAAATATGGAAGTCCGAATTTTAATAATCTCTTTAATAGTTCGAAATTAATTTTAGCTCTTATCTTCTTAACAACCATCGGCATTAGTAAAATGAAAGAGGAAAGAGATGCAATGAGGTTGCTGAAAAATACGGCTTCAATACCCCATCTAAGTTTTACGATGAGGAATATATTTAAGAGAACGTTTGTTAAAATATTTATTGTCTTGAATAATGCGAATTTCTTAGCTTTTCTTTCAAGTCGCAGGGTAATGAAAGGAATTACGGTAACTGCATCTAAAAGTAATATTCCGCCGATATAATAAACCAAATAAAAATAATTTGCCGGAATGTCGAGAATCGAATAAATATAAGACTTTGATAAAACAATTATTGCACTGACTGCAATTCCAACTGTCAGTACAGATAAATACGGAGTTGAAAAATTATCTTTCTCATCACCGACCACCGGATTGGAAGCAAACTTCAGATAAGCGGCGTCCATTCCGTATAACATTAGAACATTCAATACTCCGATAAAGCTGTAAAGAGTTGAGAATATTCCAAATTGTCGAGTATCAAAAACATGGGTGTAAAATGGAACAAGAAGAAAAGTCAAAACTCTTCCTCCGATAGTGCTTATTCCGTAAACACCGGTGTCTTTTGTAAGCTGCTTAAGTTTATCGAACATCATAAAAATTTATTGAGATAAATTTGGTTTATTAATATATTCAAAAAAAAGGTTGCATTGCATTATTAAAAAATTCAGGTGGTCTTAATGGTTTTTTAGTTGCTTTATTGATAAAAACATGCTCGGTAAAGCCTTCGGCTATTAACTGCTTGTCACCTTTTCTGAAAATCTTATAATCGATACGAATTCTAAACTCCGGTTTTTCTTTTACATAAGTTTCAATAATTAATAAATCATCGTAGAAAGCGGGACTTAAATACTTGGCGCCGGTCTCAAGCACCGGAAGTTGGTAGCCATTGTTTTCAATTAAACTATAAGGCAAACCATTGTCCCGCAGCATTTCAGTTCTGCCAACTTCAAAATACTCAAAGTATTTACCGTTGTAAACAAATTGCATCTGGTCGGTATCAGCATACCGCACTCTTATTTCAGTTTTATGTGTAATCATTTTAGTTACTCATTATATAAACCGCATTTGAGAAACCGATGAATCGGTTGAAACGTATTCTTTCCATCTTTTTTCCCCACCCTAAAAGTTTGTCATTTCAACCGGAGGGAGAAATCCCATAATATCAGTGTCATTTCGACTGAGTCATCGAAGGAGAAATCCCACGAATAGCGCAGGTGCACGTATTGAACACGGGATATCTCAGTCGAGTCCGCCGCGGCGGATCCTTCGATATGACATATAAGTATTTGTCATTTCGACGACCGTCAGGAAGGAGAAATCCCATGCACAAGCTCAACTCTCATGATAATCATGGGATATCTCAGTCGCAAGGCTCCTTCGATATGACAAGAAAAAAATAGTTGTCATTTCGAATCCGGCTTAAGCCGGTGAGAAATCCCATGCACAAGCCTCAACACTATATTTCATCATTCCCATATCTCCATTTTCCTTCAAACCTAAAAATAAGCAATTTCACAGAAACTCTATTTTTCCAACACCTGCGTAAGTCCCTGAGGCAGTACATAACCGGGTAAATCCTTTTTGATTTTCCGGACATAAATCTTCGCTCGGTCAATTCTATCAAATTGCATTTCATACAAAGCGCGTCGCGCCAGCATTGACCCAACTATGTTTTGGATAAAATTCGTATAATAATTCCCTTTGGCAGGAAAACTTATTTTGAAGTCGGGATCTGCAGCCGGTACATAAGAATTGCCTTTTACTACTTTGAATAAGAGCACATCCGGTACAAGCGTATAACCGGGAGGCAAAGAAAACTGCCCGTTCTGCATTTCATTTTCAAAAAGCTCCGGAGCAACATAAAATTGGCGTTTAGAGATATTGGTCCCCACTAAATCAGTCATCACTTTTCTATAAGTATACTCGAGCAAATTAGGATCAAATTTTTCTTTGCTTTCAAATGGTGCCACAGCTTGAAGGAATTGTTGAACGTCGCCCTGCATTCCGCTTAACAGTTTCGGATGTACAGTGTTTAGTTGATGATAATACCATGACCTTCTTAAAAGTTCCTTGTCAACTACGGCAACATCGCGCCGGTAATTTTCAACAAACTGAAAGTAGCATGACGGCGAGACCAGATAATCCCATTCGTAACTGAATATAATAGCTCTTTTATCAACGCTGCCAAGCACTGCTTTTGCATAATCTTGAAATGTATAAACATCACTTTGGTTAACTTCTCCGTAATTAAAATAAAATTCTACCGCAATGAAAAGTGTGATAAGCAAGCCGGTTATAAAGTATGGATACTTTTTTAACTTCAAGGCAGAAAGAAGCTGCAACGATCCGAACACAGCAAAAAATCCAAGAGCTACATAAGCCAAAAGGAAATATGAATCGATGTCATGTATATCGTAATTTATTGCATAACCTATTGTAAATAAAAAAGTAATTGTTAGGAAAATAAAAAACTTCCTTGCGGTGACGAATGAGGAAAAAATCCCAATTACCGCAATAAAAAGACTGACCCAAAACTCACTTGGCAAATTAGAGACAAAATATGTAAGCTGTTTTTGTGCTGATTTGACTGAGCTAAACAGCCACACCTGGTATTGTTCCCCGGAAATATGCCTGAAAAGCTTGGTAAGCGTTACAGGATTGCCCCAGTCCATTATAGGATTCTGCGCTGCCCGGATCAATAAGTAAGAATAAATCAGAGCAAGAACAGGAATAAAAAGCAACAGCATAAAACATATTCTGATAAAACTTTTCTTATTGAACCCATATTTATTAAAAAATAAATATGCAACTCCCGGAAGTATGAAAAGCGTAGTCATGTGGTTTGAAAATCCAAGCGCAAGAAAAAATGCGAATGAAAGCCAAAGATTGAAGAATTTAATTTTTTGCGGATCGTCTTTTGCTATGTAAGCTTTAACTAAAAATAATATTACAAGATTTATCAAGAAGAGTTGAAGCGAGTATACTTCGACCGAAGTGCCCTGCATCCAGTATGTTTTATCGAATGCTAAAATCAATCCTCCGAAAACAGCAGCTAAATACTTTTTATCTTCCGGAATGACAGGAGATAATTTTGCTTTCTTTTTATCCGGAGTTTTTTGCTTTTTGCCGGAGAGTTTCTTCTTTATAGTAGGTAATATCTTTTCCTTTTGGAAGATTAGAATATTATCTAAAACAGTTTTTGCTGTATATACAAAAACCATAATCCCAAGACTGCACCAAACGGCAGTAAGAAGATTTAGTTGATAAATTTTACTAAAGCCGAAAGGAATCAGTGAAAACAAATATCCAAGCATTGTGAAAAGCGGATACCCGGTTGGATGCGCTATCCCCAATGTTGCCTGTACCGTAGCTAATTCTCCCGCATCAATTTCCACAACTGAAGGAGCTAGTGTTGTAAGATAAACTAAAAACACGAAAAGCCCTGTTAATACAGCAAAATATTTTTTTGCAAATTTAAGTAGAGTATTATCCGGCATATTTTTCAAAAAAGTGGAAGTTTTCTTTTATTACATTTGATAAATATAAATTAAATTCATCTGAACTTTTAAATTCCATTTGTTTTGACAAAATATCAAGTTTGTTTTTTTCAAAAGATAGCAGCGAAGTGGAGATATTAAAAACGGTTTGATTCATCAGCATAACTTTTTTAAGAAACAAAAAATTCAATTTTACCTTTTCTAATTCCGGTATCTTTAAGTTTTCCTTAAATAGTATAGAAATTATTTCCGTTGTTTCTTTACCGAAGGACTTTAAAAATAATTTCTCATCTTTAAGCATAAATATCTGAAGCACAAATTCCAAATCGGAAATTCCGCCTCTGCTTTTCTTAATGCTAAAAACATTAGTTACCGTAGAAATATCCTTTGGATAAAGCTTCCGCCTCATATCAATAATATCTTTTCTGATTTTTTCTTTATCTTCTTTTGCAATTCTCTCCGCCGCAGTTTTAACCAAAGACGTGAAGTTACTTTTGCTGCCGCAAATGAAATGCAATTTGCAAAGAGATTGAAGTTCCCAGGTCCTGGCGCGGCTTAGCAAATAATTTTTGTAGCTTTTTAAATCCCAAACAAGCTGACTGCTCTTACCTTCAGGTCTTAGCCTGCAGTCAACATCGAAGGAAAATAATTCTTTTTTTATATCAGATAGAAGCTGCTGGAAAGTATGCTCCAATTCTATATTTTTGGTTGAACCGTCAATAATAAAGATTAAATCGATGTCCGATGAAAAAGTCATCTCGCCGGAGCCAAGGCTACCCATTGCCGCTACAAAGTAATCCATCTTTTCGGGAATGCTGCGAAATTTCTTTTCCGTTAAGATTTTTATTCTATCGCGAATGAAAACGGAAAGAATTTCCGATAGCTTTGATGCCGTCATCAATTGCAAAGAAAATTGTACTGCAAGAATAAGCAATATTTTCTTTGTCGAAAATCTTGTTAATTCATCCCTGGAAAATTTATCGAAGACTTTTCTTGTCATTATAAATTCACCAAGCTCCGCGTCTTCGGCAAAAAGATCAATAGCTTTTTGAGAGTACTCGGATAGTTTCAAAAATGAATTAAAGAAAAATTTATCGTTTAGCTCTCTGTACCAGATTGAAGGAAGGTTGGACGACCTAATAACTCTGACGAAATTCTGAAGTACCCGGTCGGGATTTATTGCGCGCTCTAAATATTTTATTAACTCCGGCTCGATTGATTCAAACAAAGTAGAAGCATTTTTATCAAACTGTTTTTGTCCTAATAATCCCTTCCCTTCCCGCAAAAAGGAGAAGTCTTTTGCCGCCTGGTTCTTATTTGCGAAATTCCATTGAGGTAAAATTTCGGACTTCATCTTTTTCTCAACATCAATCCCCATTATCGAATTATAAATTTTTATTACCTCTTTTCTTTTCCAGGCAACTTCAGTTCTGAAATGAGTAGGATCTTGAAATCCCAGGAATTTGCAAAGCTTTTCCAATATTTCACCGGTGGCGGGGATCGTATGCGTCTGTGAATCGTTCATCATCTGAAGATAATGTTCTATCTTCCTATAAAAGAAATATGCATCGTCAAGGACTTCCTTTTCGTTTTCGCTAAGCAATGCATTTTCTCTCAGTCTTCCGATTGCTTCAAGCGTATTCCCGGTTCTAAGAGAGTCTATTTTTCCGCCATTAAGAAGCTGAAGGGCTTGCACTGAAAATTCAATGTCTCTGATACCACCCGCAGCAAGCTTTATATTCTCATCACCTGTTAGATTTCTTTCAATACTTGACTTCAGCTTTTTAATTTGTTCGGTTGGCGAAATAGAAAATGAATTCGGATAGATAAAGTGAGACAAAGAATCTGAAAATTTTCTATACAAGATTTTGCTTCCGGCAATAAATCTTGATTTGATAAGCATCTGCCTTTCCCAATCTTCACCGCGGCTTTCATAATAAGATAAATATTCGTCAAACGCTCCGCATAGGGGTGAGTTCCTCCCATCAGGTCGAAGTCTAAAGTCAACTCTATAAATGTAACCAGCCCCCGTTATTGAAGAGGCGCTTTCAATAAAAAGGTAAATCGCTTCAATTAACAATTCACTGTAATATTTCCTCCCGTTGATTAAAGAGTTCTTATCGTAAAAAACTATCAGATCAATATCGGAACTGTAGTTTAGCTCGTTGCCTCCGAGCTTCCCCAAAGCGAAGAGACAATATTTTTGTTTAACTTTTCTCAGGTTATTCCGCGCCAATATTTCATTATAACAGATAGAAAATAACTCAGCGCTAATTACCTTGGCAAGTGTGGATAATTCTTCTGTCACGTCAATTAAGCTTGAGATACCCAAAATATCCTTTGTCCCAATCCGCAGAATTTCTTTTCGCTTTATAAATCTTAATGCATTTAACTTTGCCGGGAATGTATTGTAAGATTGAAGTGATTGATTTATCTCTTTTGCAAACAGAGTTTCTTTTAATTTTGAATTCAAATTTGCAGGATTTAATATCCGGTAAAAATATTCCGGGTTACGGACTATAATATCAGTAAGGTAGTTGCTGTTTACGGAGATAGCTAATAGCGTATCGATGTAATTAGGGTATTTGAGGCATTCTAAAAGAAAGGTTACTTTGTCGTAAAGTGAAGAAATAATTCTTAACAAGTTAGATTCGGAAGAAAAACTAAAGTAGTAAGATGTAATTTTTTCTTCTACCAGAGACATAACTTTTTCAAAG
>JAKBMG010000140.1:0-2279 GCA_021831685.1 Bacteroidota bacterium
ATTATGATTTTGGATGAGCTTTTTTATATGTGGATTTTAGTCTTTCAATACTTACATGTGTATATATTTGCGTTGTAGAGAGATTTTCGTGTCCTAGTATTTCCTTTACAGCACGAAGATCAGCTCCATTATCAAGCATATGCGTTGCGGCACTATGCCTTAAAATATGGGGGCTCTTTTTCTTAATCTCAGTTACTTTGCCCAAATATTTTGTTACTATACGGTGAACTAATCTTGGATAAATTCTCTGATTATTTTCCGTTAAGAAAAGTGGATCATTAAAATCAGCAACATTCCTCGTTAATAAATAATTACGCAAAACCGGAATTGATTTTTCCCCGACAGGAACCACTCTCATTTTGCTTCCTTTTCCTAATACCGTTAAGCTTTTTCTATCTAAATCTAAGTCAGATAAATTTAAATTGCAAAGTTCTGAAACGCGGATCGCACATCCGTATAGTATTTCAAAAATAGCTTTGAGTAGTTCATGATTATCGTCCGATTTTTCAATTTCATCATAAACTTCCAATATTGATCCTGATGTTGTTATATCTGGTAATTTTCTTTTTGTCTTTGGGTTTGTTATTGACAAAATTGGGTTTTCAATAATGTAATTATGCTGAAAGGCAAATTTAAAAATACCTCTTAGCGAAGAAAGTTTCCTTGAGATTGATGTCTTTTCATATTTCTTTTCATTTAAAAAAGCCAAATATGTACGGAAAAATCTTTCGGATATTTCCGATAAATCATTTTTATTATAACTTTTACAGAACACACTAAATTCACGTAAATCTTCAGAATAAGATTTTACTGTTAAAGATGAGTACCGTCTTATCTTTGCAATATTTTCTAAATATTTATCTATTATAATATCAATCTGCATCAATCTCCTTCAACTCTTCAACATCTTCGGGAACTAATTCGGTGTGGCAAATTGGACAACGTAAATAATTTCCTTTTTTAACAGAGTACCGATGTTCCATATATTCCGAGTCATTGTTAGGACATACTTGAGAGACAGGTTTATACCAGCTTACAAAATCACAATCAGGATATCTTGAACATCCGTAAAATAATTTTCCTCGCTTTGATTTTCTTTCCACAACATTTCCTGTTTTGCATTTTGGACAGTCAACACCGAGAGAAATGTTTTTTACGAAATCACACGCAGGATATTTTTCGCATCCAATAAATCTTCCAAACTTTCCATTACGAAAAACAGTTCTTGAACCGCATTTTTCGCATGTTTCACCGGTGTACTCAGGTTCTTGGTTTTGGGCATAAATATCCCGGAAAGATTTTATGTTTTTGCATTCCGGGTAATTTGAACATGCCAAATAACGCCCAAATCTCCCAACTTTAATTTCCATTTCGTAACCGCACAAATCGCAAAGAATCTTATCAATTTTATTTTCAACATTTTTCAAAGCTTTAGAAAATGGTTGATAAAAGTCATTCAGTACTTTTTTATAAACGTTTTCTCCTTGAGCAATTTGATCTAATTCCCCTTCCATGCTTGCTGTAAAATCTTCATTTATGATATCAGGAAAGTTTTTTACAAGAATTTTATTCACTTCCCTACCAAGCTTTGTAGGGAAAAGCTTTCGATCAACTTGCTCCACATATTTTCTATCCTGTATAGTGCCAACAATCATGGAATAGGTACTTGGTCGGCCAATGCCTTTACTTTCAAGCTCTTTTATCAAGGAACTTTCAGAAAATCTTGCTGGAGGTTTTGTAAAGTGCTGCGTTTTCTTTAATTCTTCCAAGCCCAATTTCTGATCTTTCTCTAGCCCAAGAGGAATAGTTTCGTTTCGATATTCTTCTTTTTCTTCAGCATTTTCTTTCTGCTCAAAGATCTCTTCATAAACCTGCGTAAAACCTCTGAATTTAACTGCGCTTCCAAATGCCTTGAATAAAAATTCATCTGCTGATATTTCGACGACTGTAGTTTCCAAAAGTGCCGGATTCATTTGCGAGGCGATAAATCTCTTCCAGATTAACTCGTATAATCTAAATGAATTTTTGTCTAAATATTTTTTCACAAATTCAGGCGAATATTTTAAGGATGTAGGTCTTATAGCTTCGTGTGCATCTTGAACGTTTGTTTTATTTTTCTTTTCAAAATTATTTGGTACCAGCGGCAAATATTCAGAGCCAAAACTTTCTTTAATATAATCTCTTACTTCAACAATCTTTTCATCACTTATACGCGTTGAATCTGTGCGCATATATGAAATTAATCCTTGAAGGCCTTCGCTTCCTAATTCAACGCCTTC
>JAKBMG010000140.1:2289-38881 GCA_021831685.1 Bacteroidota bacterium
GCATCCGTATTCTTTTCGAAGCCTCTGCCTGTAGGGCACTTGTAATAAATGGAGCAGGAGGATTTCGTTTTGTAGTACGTTTAACAATATTACTTATGTGAAATTTTTTCTTTTCCGAAACTTGATTAAACAATTCCAAAGCTTTTTCTTCATTTGAAATTGTTATGCTGTTCTGCAAAAATTCTTCCCAATCCTTTTCATACATAACCGGTTTTGGCTGAACCCGGATATCTTTCCCATTAATACTAAAAAGCTTTGCTTTGAAAGTATCACCCTTGTCGGTTTTGAAGATTGCCCAAATTGACCAATATTCAGTAGTAATAAATTTCTCGATCTCAAATTCGCGGTCACAAATTAATTTTAACGCTACCGATTGAACTCGTCCTGCAGAAAGCGCTGTGCTGCCAGACATTTCAATTACAGCTTTCCAAAGAAATGGAGAAATCTTGTAACCGATTATCCTGTCCATGACTCTTCTTGCTCTTTGGGACGATACCAAATTTGAGTCGATAACTCTAGGATTTTGCATTGCCTTTAGAACGCCGGTTTTTGTTATTTCGTTAAACAATACTCGTTGAATTTTTGAATCGGCATTTAGAATGTCAGCAATATCTTGAGCAATAGCTTCTCCCTCACGGTCTGGGTCAGTCGCAATAAAAATTTTTTTACTTTTTACTGCTAAAGATTTGATCTTTTTAATAACATCTCCCTTGCCTCTAATAGTAACAAATTGAGGTAAAAAATCGTTATCAACATCTACACCAAGTTTAGTTTTAGGCAAGTTTTTTATATGTCCGATTGTTGGTTCCACGACATATTCTTTGCCTAAGTATTTATTTATTGTTTTTGCTTTTGCAGGTGATTCTACAAGTACAAGGTTTTTGTTCATAATATTTTTGTTCATATAAAATAATTAAGCATTATAAATTTTAACTGTTCTGAAAACAGACCAATAATCTGAACACAACTTATTTTCTAACCTCTTCATAATAAGTTTATCTTTGTTGTTTTGATCATCATATCCTAATAAATGTAAAATACCATGAATTACAAGTCTGATAATTTCCTCGTCTGTTTTTACTCCATATTTCTTTGCATTTGCTTCAGCATCTTCAAAAGAAATAAATATTTCACCTTCTAATATATCATGATTACCGTTGTAATTGAAAGTTATTATGTCAGTAGAGTAATGATGATTAAGGAATTTTTTATTAATTTCAATTATCTCCTCGCTTAAGACAAAATTAATTACCAAGGATGCGAGCTCAAATTCCAAATCTTTTCTTAGTCTTAATATTATTGCGTGTATATAACTTTTATTTATCCCATTTCTTTTCGATGAATTGATTTCTAAATTTTTTAACACAATTTTCCTAAATTCTTTTTGTAATAATTAAATTTTTAATTTCATCCCTTCGATTGATGCTAAGCAATTTACACTTGAATTTTCCTTTTTTATGATTTCAGTGGTTTCTAAATAGATTTCTTCTATTTTTCTATCATCATAATCTGGATTGTAATGAAACAGCAAAAGATTTTTAACGTTCGCTAAAATGCTAAAGTAAGCAAGAGAAATGTTGCTTGTGTGCCCCCAGCCTTTTTTTATTGCTAAAGTGGGTTCATCATAAAAAGTGTCATGTATTAAATAATCGCAATCCTTGCAAAAATGCATAAGCTCCTTATTCATGCTACTCATTTCGGTATAGTATGGAGATAAGTTATATTTTTTAACAAATAACTCATTATCGGGCATATAAACGATAGTTTTTCCTGAAATTAAAATTTTGTAAGCCAAAGCAGGTGAAGAGTGATTTGCCCTTATTGTGTGCAATTCTATACCATTAAATATTTTTATATTATCGGGAGAAATATTTTCGAAATCAATTTGACTTTTTACTTGATTAATCTTCACGGGGAAATAATGGTCATTCATTTGGCCGCTTAATAAATTTTCAATACTTCTATCCTTATCACTTTCCCCAATAAAAATAATTTTATTATTCTCAGAATAAAGCGGTAAAAAAAATGGTATCCCTTGAATATGATCCCAATGATAATGACTAAGAAAAATCGTAATATCCTTTTGAAAACCTTCTTCTTTCAACTGTTTTCCTAATTCCCTTATCCCACTGCCTGCATCAAAGATAAAAATTTCATTCGAGTCTGTACGCAATTCTACACATGGAGTATTTCCTCCGAATTTTACCGTTTTATATCCCGGCACAGGAATGGAACCTCGTGTACCCCAAAATTTCAAATACATTTTTACTCTATAAATCTTTTAATGATTTGATGGTCATCTCGGTATATTTTTTATATCGTAATGCAGAATTTTCAAATTCTTTAATTTCATCTTCTGTCAAATTTCTAACGACTTTCGCAGGTACACCGGCAACTAATTTACCTGAAGGGACAATAAAATTAGGTTTAACAACCGAACCAGCAGCCACCATTGAATTTTCTTCTACAATAGCTCCGTCCAAAACAATTGCTCCTATGCCAACCAAACATAAATCTTTAAGAGTACAGCCGTGAAGTTTTACGGAGTGTCCAATAGTGACTTTATCTCCGATGTTCAGCGGAAATTTTCCGTTTGTAACATGAAGCATTGAACAATCCTGAATATTAGTTAGACTTCCAATGCGAATATAATGAACATCGCCACGTATGACTGTGTTATACCAAACACTTGTATTTTCACCAATAGTAACGTCACCAATGATTTTCACTCCGGAAGCTAGGAAAACATTTACTCCCATTCTAGGATAATTATCCAAATACGGAAAAAGCTTTATTTCATTATTCAATTCTTTGTGTATTTTGGAGGTATCCATCCGACTCTCTTCCATGATTTTAATTCCACTTTTACGTCACCAACTATAACTTTCATTTTTGCTAAAATAGGGATTGCCGCATCATCATTTGAAAACCAGCCTTCAAAATATCCTGTCAATCCAAAAATACTGATAAATTTCATTCTGCCGTCAAGATGCGTACAGGCAATTGGATAATTCACTGCATCGATAGAAATTCCAGTTACCGGAGCATAAAAGTTTATCATAGTATTTTCCTTTTTTTCTTTTATAAAGCACGGAAGATTTTCTATTCTATTTTGTCCACTGTTCATTCTTGCATAATAAAGCAGTGAAAGACCATCCTGATATTCTTTTCGTGCAGTTGTGGTTGAGTCCGTCCACAATTGCGGTGGATAGATTTTCCCTTTTTTAATGTGAATAATTGAATGAATATAATCGAAATTATAGTCTGTGTAAGTCGTATAGTCCTTATTTTTAACAAGTCCGCGAAAAAAAACAGAGTAGTAATCCGAATTCATTGTAGTTATATATATCTGGTGTAAATTTACAAAAGGAATTCCCGAATAAGAGTCTATATACCCTATAGCGTTGTAATATGTTTTTCCATTTTCATCTTTTTGGCTACGCACAATTATTTTTATTTCGCCAAGCTTTATGAAAGAATAACTTACAACGTATGTTAGTTCTTCTCCAACTTGAAGTTTTTTATTAGAATAAAAACTATAGCTGTAAGATTTTATATTTTCGTTGGACTTTCTCGAAGGAATAAAAATAAAAAACGGTATAACAAGTAAAATGAAGGCTCGCTTCATTTCAAGCCTGCTAATTCTTTAGCTTCTCCAAATAGAGTTACGGCTTTTTTAAATTGATCGTCGTCTCTGAGCAAAATTTGGTACCAACCTTCATTATGCCATAGACTTCGGGCAACTTCGGCTTTCAATCTTGTAGTGATATATTTTTTGTCCTTCTCGAAGTTTTCTTTATTCGCCTTAATCCCTTTTTGTTTTGCGAGATTTAAGAAATCAGTTAAATCATTATTTGTAAATTCAAAGTTCCGTATGAATTTATTCAAATTATTACCGTACTTATTTACAATTTCATTTTTATGATAGTCAAGATAATTTAGCACAAACTGGTAGAAAATATTATTCTTTAACAACTCGGTAGTAAAATCAGTTAACTTACCATCTTTAACAATAAAATCCGGAGTAATTCCCCCACCGCCGTAAACAATTCTTCCATCGTGAGTTTTAAATTCCGGGAGAGCGCTATCTTTTTCAGCGGTGTGCTCTAAATTATTGCCGAGAGCATCATTGTTCTTCCCAGCGTCCTCAAAATATTCCTCTTTACTTTTTATTTTTTTATAATCACGCTGAATCAATCTTCCAGATGGTGTATAATATCTTGCTATTGTTAATCGTAATGCTGAATTATCGGGCAGGGAAAACTGACGCTGAACTAAACCTTTTCCAAAAGTTGTTTCTCCAACTATCAAAGCTCTATCCCAGTCTTGCATTGCTCCTGTAACGATCTCACTAGCAGAAGCACTCCCATCGTTAACTAATATTATTAAAGGCAAATCTTTATAAGGCGCTGGTTTGGATGCATCGTATTCTTCATCAAATTCTTTGCGCCTTCCTTTGGTATAAACAATTTTTTTATTATCGCCTATAAATAGATTAGCAATTTTTACCGCTTGATTTAAGTAGCCTCCGGGGTTGCCGCGAAGATCTAATATAAGCTGCTTCATTCCATGGTTTTTAAGATCGATTAATGCATTATTTAATTCATCGTAGGTAGTCTCAGCAAATCTTGAAATACTTATGTATCCGGTAGTATTGTCATACATGAAATGAGTATCCACTGAGTATAACGGAATTTTAGACCTTGTAATTTCATAATTGATTGGATTCTTAATCCCGTTTCTAAGTACGGTTACTTCTACTTTTGTGCCGGCAGGTCCGCGTAATTTATTTCTAACTTGTTCGTTTGAAATAGCGATGGCACTTTTATTATTTATCTTAATAATTCTATCGCCTGATAAAATACCAAGCGCTGCGCTGGGTCCTCCCATAATCGGAGCAACAACCGTTAAAGTATCATTAAGAATTTGAAACTCGATGCCGATTCCATCGAATTCTCCTTTAAAAGATTCTTCTATCGTTTCCAATTGTTTTGCAGGGATGTAAACGGTATGCGGGTCCAGTTTATTAAGCATACCATTTATGGCAGCATCAACAAGTTTTTGAGTGTCGACCTTGTCTACATAATATTTTTCAGTATAAGCTAGAACATCCTTAAATTTAAGAATACTATCTTGAAGATTATCGTCAGAAAATGCTTTTTGGATTAGGATTCCAATCACAATTCCGATTGTTAAAACAACAATTGCAAACGGTATTTTTATCTTTTTGAAATTCATTTTAATTTATACTAAAGTTTTACACTTACGGTAAAGTATGTTTGAAGCTGGTTATTATTAACAGAATTTTGCAGCGATTCATTATAATAAACTAATTTTAAGGATACAAAATATTGCTTGTACGGTTCATAACTTAACAATCCTGTAAAAATTCTTGAGTATTCCAAATCACCGTTTAATATTCGTGCGCCAAGTGCGTCAAATGTTCTATGTCCAAGAGCTTCATCTCCACCTATATTTATTATCGTTCCATCAGGTTTTACCGGATTTGCCCCGTGAAGGATGTAAGAATAATTTCCCGCAAATGTAAGCCTGTAAGTAAATCTGTAATTTATAGAAAGGTTTAACATTTCGCTGTTTGGTTTTAAAATTGAACCAAGATTGTAACCAAAGTTTGTAAAATTACTATTGCCTGTCCTATGTGTGTGTACATAAGGATCGATCTTCGTAAACTCAACACCAAAATCCATCGGAATAATCTCATAAAGATTTGATGAAAATATTCCAATATCGAAAAGAGTTTGGTTTCCGTACCAACCAGTTCCAAGTTTTCCAAAATCTAAGTCATCAATTAATAGGGTAGAATAAATTTTTAATCCTAGTATCGATCTATCGACAGCATCAAAAAATAAAAATGAATTGTCTCTGTCCTGATTTGCATGTTCAACAGATTTATAAAATGCAAAAGGGTTTAGATAAGAAAAATCAATTGGTCTGTCGCCGTAAATGATCATTTCTCCGGCGCCAAAAGTAAATTTCTTGGAGAAATCGACACTTATACGATGATAACCTATATATTTTTCACCTACTACATCTATCCCACCGTTGATTGAATCAGACTGGAAATAAGTATCTCCTAATAGCTTTCCATGGAAATAAGAGAAGTGGAAGAAATGAAAATCAATATTCATTCCTATATAATCAAACTCAGGAGAGTTATCATCTATAATTGATTTAATTGGTCCATATCCAATCATCATCCTATCTCTACCCAATTTCAGTTTAAGGTATTTAAAATCTGCTGTCATATACCCTTCAGTTTGATCAAAGAAGGATTGACTCTGCTTTTCATTAAACTTAAAATTGTATTGAATATCTGGACGGAGTTTTGCCACCTCCTTGTCTCCAAATACATCTCCGTTAGTACCTCTTATGGAAAAACCGAATTCGTCTAAAAAGCTTCCTCTAATTTCGCCCCCAATAACTCCGAGCATAGTTGATAAATTATTTTTATTCTCAAAATTATTTTGAGCAATAATTTCTCCTTCGCCTAAAAGATTAACAAACAAATTAAATTTTTCAGGTTTAATGTAAGAATAAAAATATTTAGCTTTCTGAGAGAATATATTATAGCTGCTATCAATATAGGACTGAGAATTTTTTGAAGTGCCGTATAAATCAAATTCAAATTCGGTCTTTAAATCTTCGAGAATTTGTTGGTCAATCTTGTCTAATTTTGATTCATTTTGAATTATTTCTTTTAAGTAATGAGTAATTTCCTTACGAGGTTTCGGTATTTCGAAAGAATTATAATCGTTAATAATATGAAGGGCTTCCATTCTTTCTAAAAATTGGTAAACATTGTTGTCTATTCTAACATAGTCGTTTTGAGCGAAAGTAGTAACGCTGTATAGTAAAAAAACAAAAAATATCTTTTTTATCATCTAACCTGTTCCCATTCTTTTGAAATAGATTTGTTTTTTAACAATACAGAAAGACCATTTTTTGCCCATGAAATTGTAACTCCACCGTAGCCAACCTTCCTAAATCTTCGAGGGGATTCATATACGCAAACGTCGGTTGTAAATAAAATTTTTCCTAACCGCCTTATTCTTCGGAACAAATCAAAATCCTCTCCGGCAGCTAATTTTTCATTATACCCGCCCACTATTTCGAAAATATTTTTCCTTATCACCTGGCATTCACCTCTCCCCATCCCAAGTCCAAGAGAATTCAGAAAATGAAAATATCCATTATACCCAGTATGGAAAAGTTTATCTGATAAAATTTCTTCTTCAGGAAAAACTTTTACTTTGCAAGTCATTGCAAGGTAATCGCTTTCTATAAAATTAGTTTCTAAGTATTTAAAAAATAATTTAATATCAGGAATTAGCACATCGGCATTGATAAAAATAAAAATATCGCCGCTAGCTAATCTTGCGCCGGAATTTCTACCAAGAGCGATGTTTTGTTTTTCACGTTTCGTATGGACAACTACTACGTCAGAATTATTTAAGGCTATGTCGATGGTTTTATCGATACTCCCTCCGTCCGATATTATGATATCGAAATCTAAGTTCTTCCTGAGTTCGAAATCGTTCAGTTGAGACAGAAGATTTGGAAGCAGTTTCTCTTCATTTAAAGTTGGAATGATAATGCTGAACTTCAAGCCTATACAATCTATTTTAATTTAAAAATCGGATTTAGCCTTTAACTTCCGGCTTCATTTGTGGGAAGAATATCACGTCTCTTATTGAAATTTGATTCGTCAACAACATGACAAGCCTATCAATTCCAATTCCCATACCGGCAGTTGGCGGCATGCCATACTCAAGTGCCCTAATAAAATCATCATCAATTTGATGTGCTTCTTCATCTCCGGCTTCTTTCATTTTCGTTTGTTCTTCAAACCTAGCTTTTTGATCAATCGGATCATTCAGCTCACTAAATGCATTGCAAATTTCTCTTCCGGCAACGTAACCTTCAAATCTTTCTACCAATCCTGGTCGCGTGCGGTGTTTTTTTGCTAGAGGTGAAAGTTCAAGTGGATAGTCGACAACAAAAGTTGGCTGAAGCAAATCCGGCTGAACCAATTGACTAAATATTTCGTCAATTAATTGCGATTTGGTTTCGAGATGATCTGTCTCAATTCCCAACTTATTTGCAATCATTGAAAGCTCATCATAAGAAACACTGAGAACATCAACACCGGTTTTATCTTTAAGAGCTTCTATCATAGAGACTCTTTTCCATGGCGAACTAAAATTTATGTTGATGTTATCAAATTCAAAATCAATTGTTCCGAAAACTTCTATGCAAATATTGTTAACCATATTCTCGATATAATTCATCATCCATTCATAGTCTTTATATGGGACATAAAGCTCCATCATTGTGAATTCAGGATTATGAGTCTTATCCATTCCTTCATTCCTAAAATCTTTCGATATTTCATAAACTCCATTGAAACCACCGACAATTAATCTCTTAAGATAAAGCTCATCTGCAATTCGTAAATACAAAGTTGTATCAAGTGTGTTATGGTGGGTTATAAAAGGCCTTGCAGAGGCTCCTCCATATAAAGGTTGCAGAACCGGAGTTTCGACTTCAAGATAACCGTTTGAATCCAAGAATTTTCTCATCGAAGAAATTATGCGGCTTCTTTTAATAAAAACATTTTTAATTTCTGGATTGACTATTAGATCAACATAACGCTGCCGATAGCGTAGTTCTTTATCTGCAAATTGATCGTGAATGATTTTGTTACCTTGTTCATCAACCGTTTCTTTAGCAATCGGAATTGGCCTCAAAGTTTTTGAAAGAAGTTTTAGTGAAGAAACATGCAGAGAGATTTCGCCAGTTTTGGTTTTAAAAACAAAACCTTCTACGCCAATTATATCGCCTATATCCATTAACTTAAAAGCATCATAACTTTCACCAATATCATCTTTTTTCAAGTAGACTTGAATTTTTCCCTTTTCATCCTGAATGTGTGCAAAAGAAGCTTTGCCCATTCGACGGATAGCCATTATTCTACCTGCGATTCGGACAACAAGTTTTTCATCCTCCTTGAAAAAGTTTTTTATTTTTTCTGAGTCAGAATCAACATCAAAGGAATAAGCAAATGGTTCAAATCCTTTTTTCTTAAGTTCCTCTAGTTCTTCATAGCGTCTTTTAATAAGGACATTAATATCTTGTTGCATATTGTTTTCCAAGAATACCTCCGGTTATTTTCTTCTAAAGTTTGCTAAACGCAGACAAACTAGGTCTTGAATGTTTTCTGCAAGTTTTACTGGTACATCAAAATTGTTTACAATTATCGAAAAAGCTACTGGCTCATGGTCACCGGTATATGCATACCCTGAAAGGCTTCGAACACCCTCCAAAAATCCTGTCTTCGCGCGTATATTACCCTGCGCTTTACTGTTTTGCATTCTATTCCCCAGAGTTCCGTCAACTCCTGCAATCGGCAATGAGTTATAAAAAGGAATAAAATATTTACTTTTATACATATAACTTAAAAGTGTAACAATTTGTCTTGGAGTTACAAGGTCTAGCCGTGAAAGACCGCTTCCATCTACTATATTCATTCCTTCCGGATTTATTCCCATTTCTCTAAATAATTTGTTTTCTGAACTTATACCATTTTCAGATGAACCAAAATTTTTTGTTTCAAGCCCAATAGTTTTTAGTAATTGTTCTGCAAAAAAGTTTTCGCTGTTCTTGTTGATTACCTTAATAATTTCTTTTAGTGGTGGAGAATATTGCGTAAAAAGCTTTGTCATTTTTGAATAGTCAAGAGGTAATGAAATATCGTCAACATCAATCGGATAGCCGTCGATTGTAATTCCCTTTCTTTTCAATACATCTTTAAGCACCACCATAGCATATTGAGTCGGGTTATTAACTGTTACAAAAGTTTTAACAGTATCGGAATTTTGCTTGATTGTACCGTAAACAGTTACCACATTAGTACCCATATCCCGGTAAACGTTTATTGAAGTTATCGAATCAGCAGGAACAGTAGACACTTTATTCAAAATTATTATATATTTTGTTACTGGTTCGATTGAAACCTGCGGCAAATGATTTTCTTTATTAACAGTAACATAAACATTAACTACATTGTCATTAAAAGAAATTGCACTTGAAGGTGCCGCAAACCATTCACTTTCATAATCCCAGCTCCAACCAGCCCCCAGTCCTACTTCATCAAAGGAATTATCGTCACCGATAATATTTCCTGTAATTTCGTCAACGCCTAATTTTGATAAGGAATCCGCCCAATCATCGAAAACTTTATAAATGTTGCCGTCATAAAATCTACCTGAAATAGTTGGATCGCCTCTACCTTGTATAACCAAATCGCCTTTAAGCACAGACCCGTCAATCTTTCCATTCATATAGACATTAGTCTTGTATTTGTATTCGCTTCCCAAAAGAGTTAACCCAGCTGCAGTGGTAAACAATTTTAAGTTGGAGGCTGGTAAAAAGAGCTTATCCTCATTTCGTTTATAAAAATATTCTCCTGTTTCAAGCGATTGAATTACGACTCCCCATTGGGCATTGCTAAAATTCGGATCGTTAAAAATATCATTCATCTGCGACCAAAATTCTTGCAAAGTTGAATAGGAATATTTAGGTGTAGTATCGTTTATAGCTTCTTGTGCAAAAACAGGGAAAGCTAAAATCAAAATTAGTAGAGCAAAAAAGGAATATTTAACGCCCATAGTTTTTTATAACCCCCGATATTTCCAACTTTGTAAGTTGTCGATATGCACCTTGCGGTATATCAGCTTTTATTCCTGCAAAGCTTATTCTGTTCAATGAAACGACCGTATAACTTAGGGCAGCGAACATTTTTTTTACAAAATGATTCCTCCCTTCGGTTGCAACAACATTAATGAATTTTTTTGAATTTTTGCTTGTAAAAGAAATCTTATTGAATCTTCCACGTTTCCCTTCAATAAAAACTCCTGTTTGAAGTTTATCTATGTCCTCATCCATAATTGGGCGATCAAGTCTAACTTCATATTCACGGGGGACTTTATTCTTAGGATGTGTAAGTAAGTTGGAAAAATCTCCATCATTAGTTAATAATAGCACGCCGGTAGTATTGTAATCAAGCCTTCCGACGGGAAATATTTTTTCTTTAGTTTTAATTAACTCCACTACTGTCTTCCGATTTTTCTCGTCATCAGTTGTTGTTATCACACCCATCGGTTTATTTAACAAAAAGTATAAATGTCTTTTCGGAGTAATTCGTTCGCCGTCTAAAAACACTTTGTCTTTGTCCGGATCTACTTTGTAAAATAATTTATCAATTACTTTATTATTTACAGATACTCTACCCTGCAAAATCATCTCTTCTGCCTTTCTTCTTGAGCAGATTCCACTGTCCGAAATAAATTTATTCAGTCTGGTTGTTATTGTTTTGTTCATCGTTTGATTCATTTTCAACTGTCTCTTCTATAAGGTTCATCATTATTTTCTGTTTTTGTTCTAAAAAATCTTCGTCCTTCATTATTTCTTCAATCTCGCGTGGTTTCGGTAAGTCGCTTAATTTATTCAAACCAAAATATTTTAGAAATTCTTCAGTAGTACCATAAAGCAAAGGTCTACCAATTGATTCTGCTCTTCCGGTAATTGCTACAAGATTTTTTTCAAGCAGAGTAGTCAAAATATAATCCGAATTTACACCTCGTATGGCTTCAATTTCGGGTTTGGTGATAGGTTGCTTATACGCTATAATTGCAAGAGTTTCAAGAGCTGCCTGGCTAAGTCTTCTTTTACTCTTTTCAGACGATAAAAATCCTACATACTTTGCATTTTCAGGTTTGGTTGCATATAAAAATCCGTTAGCAACTTTTACAATTTGAAATGCAATATTTTGCACCTCATATTTTTTGTTAAGTTCATCGACGGTATTCTCTATTTCTTCCGGAGAAATACGTGTGTCTTCCCCGTCGATTCCTTTTATAGCTTTTACAATCTCGCCAGAAGATATTGAATCATCTGAAGAAAAAATCAAAGCTTCAATTATTGAAAAATATAAATTATCCATTTTTTATTTTGAATAAGACAAAATCATTAAAGTTTGGCGATTCTTTTATACCTATCATTCCCATTTTAGTTAGTTCAAGAAGCGCTACAAATGTGATCACTATTCTAATTTTTTCCCTCATCTCATTGATAAGACTGAGGAAGTGAAGTTCGGTTTCATTCTCCAAATTGCTCATTATGAATGATATTTGCTCTTCAACTGAAATATTTATTTTTCTTATTTCATGAAACACTTCAGGTTTAATGCCGTCTAAAACTCTTTTAATTGCCTTAGCTAGATCAAAGATAGTGACATTTTTTAAAAGAATTTCATAGTCTGGAGGTGTAATTTTCTCATCTGCAGAATAATTCCCTCTATAATTTATTTTTCTTTGACTTGTTTCGAAAAATGAAAGCTCCTCCGACATTTCTTTATATTTTTTATATTCAAGCAATGCTTGAATTAGCTCGGAACGAGGGTCAATTTCCTCACCTTTTTCATCTACTTCCCTCGGTAGAAGCATCCTTACCTTTATATGCATTAATGTCGACGCCATTAAAATAAAATCACCAGCTACTTCAAGGTCGAGCATTTTGATAAGGTTAACGTAATCTAAAAACTCTTTTGTAATTTTTGAAATTGGAATGTCGTAAATATTAAGTTCGTCTCTTTTTATGAAAAAAAGGAGAAGATCGAGCGGACCCTCAAACTGATCTAGCTTAATTTTATACACAGCTAACCTAACATCATTTTTGTGTGAACTTCTTCCATAGTGATTTTTGCAACAACTTTTGCTTTGTTTTCACCATCATGAAGAATTTCTTTTACTTCGTCAATTCTATCTTCATAATATTTCCTTTTCTCTATAATCGGTTCTAAAAATTTTGAAATATTATTTGCACAATGCGTTTTACAATCAACACATCCCAAAGCTCCTGACCTGCAATTTCTATCTATCTCATCAACTTCACCCGGATTAAATTTCTTATGATAAGAAAACACAAGACAAATGTCCGGGTTTCCCGGATCGCCCCTCCTAATTTTAAGGGGGTCGGTTACGGCTTTTTTTAGTTTTGCTTTCACCGTATCAGCATTGTCAGAAAGAAAAATTGTATTGTTTAATGATTTGCTCATCTTTGCATTGCCGTCTAATCCGGAAAGTCGAGCAAAATTAGTTAACAAAGGCTCAGGTTCCGGAAACACTTCGCCGTAATTTGAGTTGAATCTTCTTGCTATTTCTCTTGATATTTCAACATGAGGGACCTGATCTTCTCCAACAGGAACATATTGACCTTTATATAAAAGTATATCCGCGGCTTGAAGCACGGTGTATCCAAGATGCCCGTAAATTACATTTTCTATATTTAAATCTCTAATTTGATCTTTCAAAGTCGGATTTCTTTCAAGCCGGTTTACGGTTATCAGCATTGAAAAAATTAAATTTAGTTCTGTATGTTCCTTAATTTGCGATTGCCTGAACATAGGACTTTTAACTGGGTCCAACCCGCAAGCAAGCCAATCAATCAGCATATCAATTGAATCGTGATAAATCTCTCTTGTATCTAATTTTGTAGTTAATACATGATAATCGGCTATCAAATAAAAACTTTCATAATCCTCTTGAAGTTTAATCCAATTTTCTAAAGCACCTACATAATGTCCAATATGGAGCTTTCCGGTAGGGCGCATTCCGCTTAATATTCTTTTTTTTAACATAATATCAAATTGCACAATTCGTTTTTTTTAATTATAAAAATTATTTATTTGAACTTTGAGGTTGAATTTTAATTTCTATGAAAGATAAAGATAAGGTTTCCAATTTTCATCCAATTTACCGACAACGTTTTTAATAAACATAATATGGCTTGGTTTAAATGGTCTATTTAAAAGAATCATATTTGCTTCTACAGGAGTTCTATCGCCTTTTTTATTGTTACAGAAAGTACATGCACAAACTAAATTATCCCAGGAATCTATACCGCCTTTTGATTTTGGAACAACGTGATCAATAGTCAAAGGTAAATCGCCTCTACCGCAATAAGAACACTTATATTCATCTCTTCTCAATATGTTTTTTCTTGTAAGCACAACTCTTTTGTAAGGAAGAGTAATAAATTGACTGAGCCTAATTATACTAGGCCATGGGAATGTTTTCGATACGCTTCTTAATTCTTTTCTCTTGTCTTGAACAACTAATTCTGCCTTGCCAAGATAAATCAAAACGATTGCTTTTTTTATGTTGCAAACGGTTAAAGGCTCGTAACTTTGATTTAAAATCAAAACTTTTGCATTCAACTTTCCGTTTGTGTGTTTAGCCGGTTCGAAGTCAACCTCCTAATTTGTTTTATCATGTTTTAAATATTTTATTCTTAAGAAAATTCTAAACACTAACAGAAGAATTGAAATAACAAGGAAATACGTGTTAGCTTGACGAGGCGCAATTCTAGTTAACATAATAATAATAAACAGAACTACAACTGCCAGTGAGCCATAATTAAAAACGTTATATATTTTTTTAGTGATCGTAATATTTATCTTTCTTTATTTTTCAGTTTATTTATGCGCGATACTATAAAAAGTCGATTTTTAATGTGAAAATATAGCTAAATAGATGGGGATTTTCCAATAAGAAAAGAATTAATGTGATTTTATCTCCCTCATTTTCAAATATTCCGGAATAATTTTTACAATGATTAATCAGTCATCTTACGCATAAACAACTCTTTGGAATTACGAATTACTTGTATAATAAAATTCCATGACTCACTTTCTCCAATTTTTCAAGAGTTGCGAAAGGTGTCTTAATAATTATTTGGTAAACACATTTATATTTAAAATAAAAAAGGCTGCATACAAATATTCATAAACAGCCTAACAAGTGACCCCAACGGGATTCGAACCCATATTACCGCCGTGAAAGGGCGATGTCCTAACCATTAGACGATGGGGCCATCAAAACTATTTTGGGTGAGCGATGGGGATTGAACCCATGACCCTCAGGGCCACAACCTGATACTCTAACCAACTGAGCTACGCTCACCATAACAACTTAAAAGATAAAACAAGAAATTATAAGAATTCTTATCGCACTTTTTATTTACCTTCGTACGCCCGAGTGGATTCGAACCACTGACCTACAGCTTAGAAGGCTGTTGCTCTATCCAATTGAGCTACGGGCGCAGATCAATTCAAAATGCAAAAACTAAATGTTGCTTTTTTATTTTGCATCTTCATAGTCGGGGCGGTAGGATTCGAACCTACGACCTCCTGCTCCCAAAGCAGGCGCGATGAACCGGGCTACGCTACGCCCCGAAGATTATTTAACTAATTTTAAGAACTTATAAATTTTCAGATACATTAATAAACTAACTAATCAATTTATAAATTTATCTCTTATAAAGATAATAATTATCATTTTTAAGATTTCAAATATATCTGATTACTAACATAAAAACAATGAGTAGAATCGAATTTTCTCAATCTGCAAAATATTTTTTTTCATTTCAGACATAGAGTGGAATAATTTCCATATAAATGATTTCTTAAGTAAATTTCTTATCAATTATTCAATAAAATTTTATTCTAATGTATTTTCCGTTTTATATCTCTAAAAAATATATCTATTCAAAAAAGAATTCTAAATTCATTTCCTTTATTTCCGGCTTCTCTATCGCCGGGATTGCTCTTGGAGTTGCAACTTTAATTATAGCATTAAGCATCTTAGGAGGTTTCCAAAGAACAATTACTAATAAACTGGTTGACTTTGATTCACATATACAAATTTCGTCTTATGCAACCACATTACCGGATTACCATTCTTCTTTACCTAAAATCAAAAAGTTGCTTTTCCCTTTTGCAAAAAGTGTTAACCCTTTTGTCTCAAAACTTGCAATAATAAGTAGCAATGCTTTTAAGGAAGGAGTTAGCATAAAAGGTATTAGACCGGAAGATACATGGGACGGAATTAGAAAAGATATTATTGAAGGTAGTTTTAATTTATCAATTATTTCTGGTAAGGCATCCATTATAATAGGGAAAAAACTTGCCGATAAATTATTGGTAAAAGTCGGCGATCAAATTACTGTTTTTGCTCTGAATAAAAACCAAATTCCATCTCCGGATAATTTACCGAATATAAAAAAGTTTGTTATTACAGGAATTTTTGAAAGCGGAATGTCAATTTACGATGACTTAAATGCTTACGTTAATATTACCTCGGCTCAGGAACTTTTTAATCTCAGAGATAACATAACGGGATACGATATAAAGTTAAATGATATTTCAAAGATAGATAGCTTAACATCCATTTTGTCCGACAATCTCAGCTACCCATACGCGGTTAGATCAATTTATCAAATTCATAGAAATATTTTTACTTGGATCCAACTCCAGAAAAAGCCAATTCCAATTATTTTGGGACTAATAATTATAGTTGCAGTCTTTAATATTATCGGAACTTTATTAATGATTGTGTTGGAAAGAACGAATGCAATAGGTGTCCTAAAATCACTTGGAGCTAACAGAAGACAGATTATTTCCATTTTTATAATTCAAGGGATCTATTTTGCTTTAACCGGTATTTTGATAGGTAACTTAATTGCTTTTACACTTACTTATCTTCAATTTAAATTTAAAATAATTAGCATCCCATCCTCTGTTTATTTTATGTCTTCGGTCCCAATTTATCTTTCAGCATATAATTTTTTTGAAGTTTCAATCTTAACATTTTTTCTTTGCATATTAGCTTCTTTTATCCCGAGCTATATTGCTTCTAGAATTCAACCGGTTTCTTCTTTAAGGTTCAGTTGATGAATTACGAATCCTATATATCAAAAAGATACTTAGTATCGAAACATAAAATTAATTTCATAACTATCATTTCGATGATTTCCGTGTTAGGAATTACTCTCGGTGTTGCGGCCTTGATTGTGGTACTTTCTGTTTTCAACGGCTTTGGCAGTCTTGTCAAATCTTTTTTGATGAATATGGATCCTCATATTCGTATTGAAATTATATCTCAACAAGGATTCGATAAACAACAAGAAATATATTCGGCCTTACATCTAATCCCTGATGTAAAATATTATGCTCCTTTTGTTAGCGGTAAAGTGCTTGCTTACAATGGTGGCAATACTCAAGTTGTAAACTTAAAAGGTATCAAACAAAACATCGGCAACGATCTTTACAACATTAAACCAAGTATGTTGTTTGGAACTTACGATTTGTCAGACCGAAATGGAATTCCTCATGTCATTATTGGTTTAACCCTGGCAGACAGATTGGAATCAGTGGTAGGTGATACAATTACCGTGGTATCTCCGGTAGGAATCGAGCAAGCCATAACCCAGTTTTCAATGCCGGTTGCACAAACTTTTGTGGTAAGCGGAATTTACAGTTCGAATAATAATGATTACGACGCTAATTTTATTTTTTGCAATTTATCAACAGGGCAAAGACTTCTTGGTTACAAAAATAAAGTACAAGGTTACGATGTAAGATTAAACAACATTTCTGAGTCTAATTCAGTCGAAAGTATTCTTAATTCTAAACTCGATTCAAAACTCTTTAGTGTCAACACATGGTACGATTTCCATAAAGAATTATATATGGTTATGAATATTGAAAGATGGACTGCTTATATTCTTCTTTGTTTGATTATTGCAGTAGCAAGTTTTAACACACTCGGTTCTTTATCTATGTCTGTAATTGAAAAGAAACGCGACATCGGAATACTTCGCTCCATGGGATCAAGTGAAAAGTCAATCATGAAAATTTTTATGTATGAAGGACTTCTAATAGGGATAATCGGAACAATAACCGGACTTTTGTTGGGTTACTTTGTTTGTTATTTGCAGATTCATTATAATATTTATCCGCTTGATCCAACTCGATACAAGATTGATTCTCTTCCATTAAAAATTCAAGCTTCAGATTTTCTTTTTGTCTCCGGAGCTTCTATGCTGCTTTCATTAGTTGCTTCAATTATCCCGGCAAAACGAGCTGCTAAAATTAATCCACTTGAGGCGATTAAATGGGAATAATAATTTATAATATAAAAAGTTAAACAATGAGCAATTCAATTATATTACATACAGAAAATTTAATTAAGACTTACCAATCCACTAAAAATAAATTGGAAGTACTAAAATCAATTTCCATGGATATTACAGAAAAGAAAATTTCTGTTATTATTGGCGCATCAGGCGCTGGAAAAAGTACACTGTTGCACTTACTTGGGGGTTTAGACCGACCAGATAGCGGCAAAATATTTTTTAATAACGAAAATATTTTTGATCACAACGATGATAAATTAGCTAATTTCAGGAATAAAAATGTCGGGTTCGTTTTTCAATTCCACCATCTTCTTCCCGAATTTACTGCTCTTGAAAACGTTGCTATTCCTCAAATGATTAGCGGAAAATCTTTTAGAGTTGCTGTCAAGAGGTCAAAAGAATTGATTGAATCGGTTGGATTATCAAACCGCGCAAATCATAAACCGGCAGAGCTCTCCGGCGGCGAACAACAAAGAGTTGCCGTTGCAAGGGCGCTTGCAAATGATCCTGCAATAATTTTCGCGGATGAACCAACCGGTAATCTCGACTCTGCTAATAGCGAAATAATAAATCAAATTATTGTCAGTCTGAGAGATAGACTTAATAAAACTTTTATCATCGTTACGCACAATTCCGAATTAGTAAAATTAGCAGATGAAGTATTTGAAATGAAAGACGGAAAATGTGAAAAGAGATCCGGTTAAATTTTATATAAATATTCAAACAACAGCCTTACACCAAAGCCTGTCATATATTTTTTTGTGTAGTTATTATAATTATTGGCAATAGCGGGGCCTGCAATATCAATATGTGCCCAGGGTATTTTTTTATCAACAAAATTTTCTAAAAACTTAGCCGCTGAAATTGCCCCTCCCCATTTTCCACCGAGGTTCTTTACATCAGCAACTTCGCTCTTATTCAGCACATTGTAGTCATCCCACATTGGCAAACGCCAAAGCCGCTCATGAGTTTCTAAACCGGTGCGGTACAAATCTTTTGCCAGCTTATCGTCTTTTGTAAAAAGTCCTGCAACAAATTCTCCAAGTGCAACAACACAAGCACCGGTTAAAGTGGCCAGATCTATTATGAAATCAGGTTTCAGCTTCGATGCATAAGAAAGACCATCAGCCAAAATCATTCTACCTTCGGCATCTGTGTTATCGACTTCAATACTTTTACCCGAAGAAGTAATCACAATATCTCCGGGTCGCATTGAATTTCCCGAGACCATATTTTCCGCTGCCGGAATTATTCCTATTATATTTACACTAAGCTTTGCTTTTGCAGCTGCTAATATTGTACCCGCAACTACAGCTCCCCCCGACATGTCTGCTTTCATTTCCCACATATCCGCTGCGGGCTTAATCGATATTCCTCCGGAGTCAAACGTAATCCCTTTTCCGACTAATGCAATTTTCTTTTTTATTTTTTTACTTTTTGAAATTCCAGAATATTCTATAACAATAAAACGGGGTGGAGTTACGCTTCCCTTTCCCACCGCCAATAATCCGCCCATATTTTTTTGACGGATGTCAATCTCGTTAAATACTTTTACACTAACTCCTACTTTTTTTAGTTCAGCTGATATTCTTTTTGCAAATTCGGAAGGACTTAATTTTTCTGCCGGTTCATTTTGTAAGTCTCTTGCAAAATTTAATCCCGTCACAACTAATTTAGTTTTGCTGATCGCGATATTTAACTTTTTACTGTTTTCTGCATAGAAATTCACATTCAATATTTTATGTTCTTTTTTTTCGGACTTATATTTTTCAAAAGAATAATTCCCTAGATAAACTCCTTCAACAAATGTTTGGTAGTAATATTCCTCACTACTAAAATAATTTTTAAAAGGATCATACTTGGGAATAAAAATATGAAGGTTCTTTACAGCTTCATTTTCAAGGGTAGGGATAAATCCAGCTAAATAATTTCTAAAATAATCCGGTGAAAAAGACTCATCAATTTTAACTTTTGAAATTATTATCTCATCCGGTTTGCCGTCATGTTTATGGAGTTTTATATCGCTTCCATTTTTCGAAAGAAATGTTTTTCTTTGCATTTCTGTTAAGCTTACATTAAATACCTTTACAAGATTCTCTAAGCTTACATCGATTTTCTTTTCGTTTATCAAATATCGTAAGGAAGAAGAAAAGGGTTTGTACAATATTTTTTTTGTACCCGATGCGATTACTAATTTGGCCATAATTTAACTTTCTATTTATCTAAGTATTTTTCAGTTTTTTTAAGAATTTGAGGCAATAGGTCCATTAGATTGTAGTCGAAAATTCTAGCTCCCGCAGCGTTGATGTGACCACCTCCGCCAAACTCAGCTGCTAGCTTATTTACAGGTATTTTCCCTTTTGATCTGAAGCTGACTTTAAATCCTTCCTCCAACTCTATAAATAATAATCCAATCTTCACACCTTCAACGGATAAAGAAAAATTGACAAAATTTTCAGTATCCGATTCTACTGCCTCGGTAACTGTAAAATCATCGCGAGTAATTTTCATATATCCGATTTGATTTTTATCTCCATAAAGCTGTAAAGAATGGAGAGTTTTTCCAAGAAGTTTAATTTTACTAAACTTGCTTTGATCATAAAGTCGATCATAGACCTCATCAGGTTTAACACCTTGAAGCAGCAATTTAGCTGCTATCATATGAATTTCAGGTGTTGTCCTATTAAAACGAAAAGAGCCAGTATCGGTCATAATTGCTGCATAAATTGGATAGGCTGTTTGATAGTTAAGCTTTACTATATTGGTTTTTTCAATCAAATTAAAAATAATATGCCCGGTAGCACTATATTGCTCATCATTGAAAAAATAGTTTGCAAAATTTTCCGGATCCTGATGATGATCAATACAGATTTTTAATTTAGTCGAATTTTCAAAACTATCACGCATTTTTACCATTCTGTTAGAGCGATTAAAATCAAGTGCAACTAATACATCTACCTTATTAAAAAGCGAAGAGTGTTTTTCAGCTTCAAACTTTTCGATCTTTCTATCCCGGTCAAGAAATTCAAGGTTGTAAGGAGTATCGCTATGGTTTACGATATGCACTTCTTTGCCAAGCTCTTTTAAAATAAAATAGAATGCAACTTCGGAACCTATTGCATCTGCATCTGGATTAACATGAGTCGTAAGTAGAAAGGAATTATGTTCGAGAATTATCTTTTTTAAAAGTTCAAAATCAATCATTGTAAATGAATTTTATATCTAGAAAATATGCCTTTTATAATTAAGTTATTAAAATAGAAAAATTTCCATTCGCATAAAATTATTATTTAATGACTTTAAAACAATATTTTGCGATAAATACTTTATCTTATCTCTAAGTACCAAAATTAAATACTGTGAACTGTACAGAATTTTATTATGATTGTATTTGCTGAACTAAATTAATTAAGCGCGTTACTGATTGAAATTCAGTCTCATGCATTTCCGGTCCCATTATATCCAATGCTATATTAATCCATCGAACATTTAGGTGCTTGGTTGCATATAAAATTTCTTCCTGAACTATTTCCTGATTGTTCTCTAAAATTTCACATAATTTCGCAGCGGCTTTTAAGCATACAAAATATGGGAGTAGGTTATTATTGCAAATTTGGATTAGCTTATTACTTTGCTCATAATTCGGCCCGCACAATTCCAGGGCTTTTAGCCCTGCTTTCTTTTGCAATTCTTGTTTGTTTAACACTTTTAAGTTTTTATCTGAAGCAATTTTCAATAGCTGTTCAAGAGAGTTATTAGTATCAAATGTACTTCTTATCCCTTTATTATAAGCTCTATTTATTGCCGTTTGAATCGCAATATCAACATTTCCCCTGGCTTTATTTAAGATATCAAGTCCTGACCTAATATCTTTTGAAAATTGAACAACTATTTCATAGTCACCATTCTTGATAGCTAAATCCAATAGCGCTGATGGGTTTTCTTTCCCCGTACTATTTCTTGTCACGTCTAACTTTTCTATATCATTTATATTACTCTGGTTATTTATAATTACACGCGTTTCTTTTTTCTTTGCAAACTGCTCAGGGGACAGAATCTTCAATCCATTAGTAATTAAATTTTCAATTACTATTTTTAGGTTTTTTTCGTCTAAGTCGAAGCTTATTAGTCTATCCTCACCTAGGCTTCCATATCTAACGGAATTAATTTCAATATTATTTGGGGATTTCTTTAATGTCCTTAACAAATTCTGAGCAGATTTAAATTCATCCTCGGAAACCTTAGCTATTATTTTAATACTCACTTATATTGCTCAATTTATGTTAGATTAAATTTAATTTACTACAAAGTAATTCAATTTTATAATTTGCTCTAAATTATTAACATTTTTAACTTTGATTATTAATAATTTTTCAATTTGAGGATTTATGAAAAAAATATTGTTGTTATTACCCATTGTAGTTTTGTCTTTTGGATTTATTTTCCTTCCATCCAGTAAGAATTCAAGAAATAGTAAAATAAAACTTCCACTATATAGCCATATCGTAATTGTAATAGAAGAGAATAAAAGTTATGACCAAATAATTGGAAATAAATCAGCTCCTTACATAAATAACGTACTTAAAAACGAAGGTGCAAATTTTACTCAAATGTTTGCAGAGGAACATTTCAGCGAGGGTAACTATTTCTGGCTTCTTTCTGGTAGCAACCAAGATGTCAAATTTTTTGACGGTATTCCCGAAACAAAGAATAATTCTAAATATCCTTTTACTTCTTCTAACCTTGCTCAACAGTTAATTAAAAAAGGTTATACTTTTAAAGGATTTTCAGAAAGCCTACCCTCGGTAGGAGATACTATTTCACAATCTGGTTATTATGCAAGGAAACATGTTCCATGGATAAGCTTTGCTAATATACCAAATAGTAAGTCCGTGAAAACTTCCTCTAACCTTCAATTTAGCCAATTTCCCTCGGACTTTAATAAACTCCCTACCTTAAGCATTGTTATTCCGAACTTAATTCATGATATGCACAACGGTAAACCACCACAGAGTGTTACTGACGGGGATGAATGGTTGAAAAACAATCTAGACAAATATTATCAATGGGCAAAATCACATAACAGTTTATTAATTATTACTTTTGACGAGAATGATGATCAAAGTCATTATTCCGGAGCGACTGATCCAGCTAGTAAGAATCACGATATAAGAAACAGAATACCAACAATCATTGCGGGCGCCCATATAAAACATGGAAACTATGCTGAAGGAAAAGGGATTACACATGTAAATATTCTTCGCACAATTGAAGCAATTTACAGTTTACCGAAATCTGGATTCCAACAACCAAATTGTCTAAAATACGGAATCACTAATGACTATATTATCGAAGATATATTTTCTAAAGTTAAGTAGTGTGTTTTTATCTATAATTGACAATTGAATATCTAATAAAAATTAGTTTGGTATTGGACGATAAATATTTTTTTTCTAAGATCAATGAATAATAATAATTAGAACTAAGTTAATTTACCGTCCAAATATTTCCGCTAAATAAAAGCTTTTTCAAATCACCTTCGCCCTTTTGTTTTTTCACGTTATTTATTTGTGCGTGAAATTCTTCGTCATAAGTAGTCTTATTTATTTCTCTAATCACTCCAACTGGATGAGGAAATCCTTCTAATTCCTGAAATTCAGCTAGCAAACTTGCACGCGCGGGGGATTTATCAAATTCATCATGTACCCACAAATCGTTAACAGAAAATTCTCCTTCGTCAATCCTTACAATTTTCGGAGTCAATCCGTCAAGAACGATACCTTTATCCATATTTTTCCCGAATACCATCGGTTTACCATGTTCCAGCATAATAGTATTATCGGCTTTAGATTCCTTTTCTGTGTAAAGTTCAAATGCTCCGTCATTAAAAATATTACAGTTCTGATAGATCTCAATAAATGAAGTCCCTTTATGTGCAGCTGCGCGTTTTATGATTGATTGAAGATGTTTAGGGTCTCGATCTAAAGCACGGGCAATAAAGGATGCACCAGCACCTATGCTCAATGATAGAGGATTGAAAGGAAAATCAACGCTGCCGAAAGGAGTACTTTTAGTCTTCTTTCCTTTCTCTGAAGTTGGGGAATATTGTCCTTTGGTTAAACCATAAATTTTGTTATTAAAGAGAAGAATATTTATATCTATATTTCTTCTGCAAGCATGAATAAAATGATTTCCTCCTATGCTTAATAAATCGCCATCGCCGGTTGCTACCCATACTGAAAGATCAGGATTATTTATTTTTACCCCAGTAGCTATTGCAGGCGCTCGACCATGAATACTATGCATCCCATAAGTTTCCATGTAATATGGAAATCTTGAAGAACAACCGATACCCGAAACCCAGACCATTTTTTCTTTTTTGATCCCAAGCTCCGGTGCTATTCTTTGCATAGCCGCCAGGATTGCGTAATCTCCGCATCCTGGACACCATCTGACATCTTGAGATGTAGCAAAGTCTTTAGATGAATATTTTATTTCTGTGGTCAAGTTTTCTTTTGTCCCATTGTCAATCATCTTAAATTCCTTTCAAAACATTTTCAATTTTAGTTTCTATTTCAGAAGACTTGAACGGAAGTCCTTGAATTTTTGTGAACGAATCAATATCAACCAAATATTCAGCTTTCAAAAACTTTGCAAGTTGTCCCATATTTAATTCCGGACACACAATGTGCTTATATCTTTTAAGTACCTCTTCGGTATTTTTTGGAAAGGGATTTAGATATTTCAAGTGTGCCTGAGCTACTTTTTTACCATTTTTTCTAACTCGTGTTACAGCCTCTGATATTGAACCGAAAGTCCCACCCCACCCAATAACTAAAAGATCAGCATCTATATCACCTGTAACTTCAAGTTCAGGAATATCGTTCTCAATATTCTTAACTTTTTGGGCGCGCAAGCGAACCATGAATTCATGGTTTTCGGGATCATAGCTAACATTGCCACTAATATTAGCCTTTTCCAAACCACCTAACCGATGCTCCAAACCCGGAGTTCCGGGCAGAGCCCATGGGCGAGTTAAATTTTCATCCCTTAGGTAAGGTGCAAAGCCTTCCTTTTCAGTTCTAAATTTTACACTTATTTCTGGTATCTCCTCCGGGTTAGGAATTAACCACGGCTCTGAACCATTTGCAATATATCCGTCCGATAGATAAAGTACCGGCACCATATATTTTGTAGCAAGACGTGCTGCTTCCAATGCCATGTTAAAACATTCGGCTGGCGTTGACGGAGCAATGACTACAACCGGCGCTTCTCCGTTCCTACCGTTTATTGCTTGCTGCAAATCCGACTGCTCAGTTTTTTTGGGAAGGCCAGTACTAGGTCCACCGCGTTGAACATCAATAATAATTATGGGCAGCTCAGTCATTACTGCTAAACCAACGGCTTCGGTTTTTAAAGCCAAACCGGGACCGCTTGTTGTAGTGATTGCTAATGCCCCAGTAAATGCGGCGCCTATCGAAGCTGTTATTGCTGCAATTTCATCTTCAGCCTGAAAAGTTCTAACTCCAAAATTTTTATGTTTGCTTAGCTCGTGCAAAATATCAGATGCAGGTGTTATAGGATAAGAACCAAGGAATAATGGCAAGCCAGATTTCACGGATGCAGTTACAAATCCTATTGCCAATGCTTCATTACCAGAAATATTTCTGTAAACTCCTTTGGGAAGTTTTGCCGGTTCAACTTGATAACGAGTAGTAAATAATTCGGTGTTCTCTCCAAAATAATATCCAGCCATTAAAGCTTTTTCATTAGCTGATCCAATCAGCGGTGAGTCCTTAAATTTATCTTTTATCCATTTCAATGTGGGTTCAAAAGGGCGACTATATAACCAGTACATCATGCCGAGAGCAAAAAAGTTTTTGCATCTGCCAATTTCCTTTGCAGAAAGACCGCTAGCTTCAAGGGCTTTATTTGTCAGCTTACTCAAAGGAACCTGGATAACATTGTAGCCTTCTAAACTTCCGTCTTCCAAAGGATTAGTTTCATATCCTGCAAGCTTAAGATTTTTTGAATCAAAAGCATTAATATTTATAATTATATAGGCATTATGTTTTAGATCTTTAACGTTTACTTTCAATGCGGCTGGGTTCATAGCTACTAAAACATCCGGCGAATCGCCCGGAGTTTGAATATCCATGCTGCTAAAGTGCAATTGAAATCCGCTTACTCCATAGGTAGTACCGATCGGCGCACGTATTTCGGCAGGATAATCAGGCAGGGTACTTAAGTCGTTCCCTACAAGAGCAGTTGTATTCGTAAATTGCATTCCGGTTAATTGCATTCCATCACCTGAATCTCCTGCAAATCGAACCGTAACGTCCGAAAGTTCAAGGATTTCTTTTTCCATTTTCATAGATATTCCTTATCCTTCATTTTAAGTATAAATTTTAGCTTAAGATTGATCCGCAATCTTGAAGTTGAAAGGTTTATTTACAGAAACCTTTTTGTAATTAGAAAGTTAAACAAATTTTAATATAAAATAGTGTGAGATGTTTTACATAAAAAAAGGAACAAGCTTTAAAGAGCTTGTTCCTTTAATAGAGGAAAATTAAAGAAGGAGGGAAAAATTAATTTACCTGCCAGGTGTTTCCGGCAAATAACACTTTTTCAAGATCGCCCTTTCCTTTTTTATTTGTTACAGAATTTACCTGTGCTTCAACTTCTCCATCGTAAGTAGGTTTGGTAATTTGTCTGAATACTCCAATCGGTGTCGGCATTGTTGGGTCTTCTGTTAAATTAGACAATAAAGTGGCAAGCACAGGGCTTTCATCAAATTCATCATGAACTATGACGTCTTCAATCCGGAATTTACCATTACCTATTTCCACCGCCTTTGGCTTTGCACCATCCATTACAATACCTTTGTTTTTATTAACTCCAAATATCATTGGTTTACCATGTTCAAGTACAAGCACATTATCGTCTTTTGTTTTTTTGTCGGTAAGAATATCAAAAGCGCCATCGTTAAAGATACTGCAATTTTGGAAAATCTCTACGAACGCTGTTCCTTTATGAGCAGCTGCGCGTTTAATCATCTCTTGAAGATGTTTAGTATCTCGATCAAGAGACCTAGCGACAAATGTTGCTCCCGAACCTAGCGCAAGCGAAATAGGATTAAACGGATAATCCACACTTCCGTAAGGAGAAGTCTTTGTAATTTTACCTTTTTCAGAAGTCGGTGAATACTGTCCTTTTGTTAATCCATAAATTCTATTATTAAAAAGGAGAATTTTAAGATCAACATTTCTTCGGCAAGTATGAATAAAATGATTTCCTCCAATGCTAAGCAAATCGCCGTCACCGGCAGCAACCCAAACAGAAAGTTCTGGATGACTGACCTTTACTCCGGTTGCAATTGCAGGGGCTCTTCCGTGAATTCCGTGAAATCCATAAGTGTTCATGTAATATGGGAATCTTGATGAACAACCGATACCGGAAATCCAAACAATATTTTCCTTTTTAATTCCGACTAAGTCCGGAAAAGAGCGCTGAACTTGCGCTAATATTGAATAATCGCCGCATCCCGGACACCATCTGACATCCTGATCAGTAGCGAAATCTTTAGCAGTAATTTTTAAATCTTTAACTTCTATTTTATCAGTCATTATTCTTTCCTCCGAGAATTTCTTTAATTTTATCTTCAATGTCAGACACTCTAAACGGTAGACCTCTCATAATATTCAATTGTTTTATCGGGATTAAAAATTCACTACGTAATATCTTAGCAAGTTGCCCAAGATTTATTTCGGGTAGAAGAACATTCTTAAATCCTTTTAGAACATATTCGGTATTTTTTGGTAAAGGGTTCAAATATTTAAGGTGAGCCTGGGATACATTATAGCCGGCTTGCCTAGCCTTGATTACCGCTTCTTTAATTGCTCCCAATGTTCCGCCCCAACCTAATACAAGCAATTCGCCTTCCATATCACCGTCAACAGTTAAATCAGGAATATCATTTACCATATTTTTAACTTTTTGAGCTCTAAGATTTATCATCAAGTCATGGTTATCCGGATCGTAGCTTACAGTGCCAGATATATTTGCTTTCTCAAGTCCGCCGATTCGGTGTTCTAATCCGGGCGTTCCTGGCTTAGCCCATGGGCGTGAAAGATTCTCATCTCTTAAATACGGCGCAAATCCTTCCTTCTCGGTTCTAAACTTAACCGGAATTTCCGGTAATTCATTTACGTGAGGAATTTTCCATGGTTCGGAACCATTAGCAAGGTAACCATCAGTTAATAGAATCACAGGAGACATATATTTTATAGCTAATTTTGAAGCTTCCATTGCCATTGTAAAACAATCGCTTGGAGTAGAAGCAGCTAATACAGCTACAGGTGCTTCACCATTTCTCCCGTATATTGCTTGAAGAAGGTCAGCTTGCTCTGTTTTAGTTGGGAGTCCGGTACTCGGTCCACCCCGCTGAACATCAATAATAACAAGAGGAAGTTCGGTCATCAGAGCCAAACCGATAGCTTCGGTTTTTAATGCAAGACCAGGTCCGCTAGTCGTTGTAATCGCAAGATTACCGGCAAAGGAAGCACCGATAGCAGAGGTAATCCCCGCAATTTCATCTTCAGCCTGTACAGTTTTAACGCCGAAGTTTTTATAATTACTTAAATATTGTAAAATTTCAGTGGCTGGTGTTATTGGATATGATCCAAGGAATAAAGGCAATCCGCTTTTCACTGAAGCTGCTAGAAAACCAAGCGCAGTAGCTTCATTACCAGAAATACTTCTGTAAGTCCCTTTTGGAAGTTTTGCCGGTTCAATTGAATACCGTGTATTAAATATTTCTGTATTCTCGCCATAATTATAACCTGCTGTTAAAGCTTTTGTATTTGCATCAACAAACTCAGGTGTTTTGCTAAACTTTCTTTGTATCCAATTTAATGTTTGATCGAGAGGTCTATCAAAAAGCCAATACATAAGTCCAAGAGCAAAAAAGTTTTTGCATCTTGAAACTTCTTTAGGTGAAAGTGAAGAACCTTCCAGTGCTTTAGCAGTTAATGAGGCAATCGGAACCGGAAAAACTTCAAACCCTTCATAGGAATCGTCTTCAAGCGGATTAGTTTCATACTTTGCAAGTTGAAGATTTTTTCTATCGAATGCATCAGTGTTAACGATAATTGTAGCACCGGGTTTTAATTCACTTAAGTTTTTTTTGACGGCAGCAGGATTCATAGCAACAAGCACATCGGGTCTGTCGCCTGGGGTATGAATGTCAGTGCTACTAAAATGAAGTTGGAATCCGCTAACTCCGTAAACAGTTCCTATTGGCGCACGAATTTCTGCAGGATAATCTGGTAAAGTGCTAAGGTCATTCCCCATTAAAGCTGTAGTATCGCTAAATTGACTTCCGGTAAGCTGCATTCCATCTCCAGAGTCACCGGCAAAACGAACAGTAACTTCAGATAAACTTTGAACTTCTTTTTCTTTGGGCATATTTGGTCTCTTAAAAATTGATAATTAAAACTACCAACTTTAAAACCATATACCGTGCCATTTGTAAATGAATTTATATTTAAGATAAAAAGCGTTATAAATATGAGAATTTTGTTTTTCTTCAGATGGACACCTCAATTTTCTTCGAAAATAGATTCCATTTACATAAATTTACATAAAAATGAAGAATACGAGTTTTGGTTTATAGAATCATAAAATTAAAGGTGGTTAGATTTTCTCAACATCGGGAATTGTTTTTTTTGATTAGGGAATTTTAATAGAAAATTAGCTAAATAAATTAGTGACTCCTCTAAAGTAAAGATTGCGATTGAATAATAACTTTCTTGAAGATATAGAATAAATCAGTATAATATTCAAGCCAATCGAAAGTTTTAGATTACGTTTTAGGATAGAATGTCCCTACCCAATCTTTATGAGACCAGCCGGATGTTCCGATTTTTAGATCGCTCATAGAAAATCAAATTTAGATAATTCTTTCAAGGGGCACTTGAAAGAGTCTTATTTTATCATCGTTTCTGACGGCAGCATTATTCATGGCAGTAATATTGTCGGTCAACTGAGAGAGAACATCTTCACTTTGAAGTGCAATCATCCTCACGGCATTGTAGCCGGGAAATGTTCTTGTCCCAAGGTGAGCGTCTGATTGATGTCCTTTCCCTTTTACATTTTCCCACTCGGTGTAGTAATCAATTTTTAATTCATTAAACAGGTTGTCGATTCTATCATCAAGAATATCATGATAAACAACAAAAATAACTTTCATTTTACTCACCTTTATTTTAGTGATTACAAAATCAATTTCGTTTCCTGAGCAGTATTCTCCCAAAAAATGTTTTAATATAAGAAAACGATAGGTCATCAAGAATTGTATAAACAACAGGTACTACAACCAATGTTAGAATTGTTGAAGTTATCAAACCTCCGATTACCGCCTGCCCCATCGGCGCTCGAAATTCTGCACCTTCTCCAAGTCCTAACGCTACCGGCATCATTCCGAAGATCATTGCAAATGTGGTCATTAATATTGGACGAAGTCTAGTAGGCCCAGCTTTTAATAATGCTTCAGTCCGTGAAAGCCCGCGTCCCCGCAATACATTAGTAAAATCAACAAGTAAAATTCCGTTTTTCGTTACCAATCCCATCAGCATTATTATGCCAATCAACGAAATTACTGAAATTGAATTCCCAAAAATCAATAACATTAACACGGCTCCTATTATTGACATAGGCAAGGCAAGCATTATAGAGAAGGGGTGGATAAAGCTTTCAAACTGCGCCGCAAGCACTATGTAAACAAATACAATTGCCAGAGCCAATGAAAGCAAAATATTCCCGAAAGCTTCTTCCTGCTGCTGCCCTTCGCCTATTGTACTGACAGAATAACCAGGTTCAAAGTTCATTTTTTTGGTTTCTTTTTGGATATCATTTAAAACATCACCTAAAAATCTTCCTGTAAGATTCGCATCAACGCGAATTTCTTTCTGTCGCGCATAACGGTTTATTTGCGATGGGCCGACACCTTCTACGATACTAGCAACATCGGAAACCGGAACAATAATGGGGTTTCCGTTAGGTAGGTTTTTTGTACTTTTAACTGTCAAATTATATAAATTATTTACATTTAATCGATCATCTTTTCTTAAACGCACTCTTACATCATACTGTTCATCCCCTTCCTGAAACTGTGTTGCAACGTAACCGTCAACCATAGCACGTACTGAAGATGCAATTAATAAAGGATTCACTCCAATGTCTGAGGCTTTTTGTCTATCGATTACTAAACGAATTTCAGGCTTAGAAACTTCAAGACTGTTTTCGACATCAACAGTTCCGGGTATAGATTTAACAATTGATTCAACTTTATCTGCATATTTTGCAATCACATCTAAATTTTCACCTCTAACGCTAAGAGTAACAGGCTTTTGCATACCGCCAGGACCTCCCTGCAAAAGGAAGCTGATATTTGCACCTGGAATGAGTTGTAATTTTTTCCTTAAACTACTTATTATCTCTTTATCACTTTTACGTCCCTTACTTTTATTGACCAACTTTACCAAAATATTTGCTTGTGTGACGGGGTTATTTCCGGAGCCTATAGTTGTTAAAACTGTGGTAACTTCCGGATATTTATTAAGAGTATTTTCGATTTTAGCGCACACATTACTTGTTTCTTCAAGAGAACTGCCCGGAGCTGCTTTTATTGAAATTGTAAATTCATTCTGATCACTATCAGGGAAAAATTGGCTTCCTAAACTTCCCATCAACATAAAGCTGAAAATAAAAACGGCTATCGATCCTAACACCACCGTTTTTCTGTGCGATAGCGCCCAGCCAAGTCCTGCTTTATAACGTACGCTAAGAAGCTCAAAGAAGTGATTGAAGTAGAATAATATTTTGTTTTTAATGTTCCCTTCTTTTGAAAGTGCTTCATCTTCCCTCTTCAACCAACGGGATGAAAGCATTGGAGTTAAAGTAAAAGCAACAAATAATGAAACAAGCACAGCAGCAGAAATTGTAATTCCGAATTGATAGAAAAATCTTCCGACAATTCCCGGCATAAAAGCTACTGGAATAAAAACAGCCACGATTGTAAATGTCGTAGCCATAACTGCAAGCCCGATTTCCTCGGATGCTGATTTTGCAGCTTCAAGAGGCGTTTCTCCTTGATCCATATGACGGTAAATATTTTCAATTACAACAATAGCATCGTCGATTAACAATCCGACTGCAAGGGAAAGAGCGAGCAAAGACATCATATTAAGCGTAAAATTTAATGCGTACATGATAATAAAACTGGCAATAATTGAAGACGGAAGAGCTAATGCGCTTATAATTGTCGCTCTAAAATTTGCCAGGAAAAGATAAATAACGATTACCGCAAGTAAACCTCCATAAATAATATCAAAGAGCACATCGTTTATTGAATCCTTAATAAATACACTGTTGTCTTGAGCAATGGATACATTTACACCGGCAGGAAGTTCACTTTTAATTTTCTCTAATTGTTTTTTTACATCTTCGGCAACTTTAACAGTATTACTGCCTGATTGTTTTATAATATTTAATCCAGCTGCACGATTCCCATTTACTCGTGTAAGACTAGTTTGTTCTTTTATTCCATCAGTTACAGAAGAAATATCTGAAAGATAAACTGGTTTCCCTTTTTTCACAGCGACAATAACGCGGTCAAAATCACTTACATTTATAAATTTTCCCATCGTCCTTAATAATAGCTGGCGTGAGCCTTCAATAAGGTTCCCTCCGGGGATCTCGACATTTGACGCTCCCACGCTTTGAATCACATCTTGAATTGATAGACCGTAAGCCTTCAATTTTTCTGCATTAACCGAGATCTCCACTTCCCTTTCAGCACCTCCAACAAGATCAACCGAGCCGACTCCAGGTATATTTTCCAACCTCTTTTTAACTATATTCTTTGTTAAAGTGGTGATTTCTTTATCTGATTCATTTCCTGAAACGGTCAAAGACATAATAGGTAAGCTAGCAGGGTCATATCGTTGGATCACCGGATCTTCTATATCAGTAGGAAGATTTGATTTAATAGCGGATAATTTTTCGCGAACATCCTGAGCAGCAACTTTTCCATCGACTTCAAGTTTAAATGCAATTACTACAAGTGAAACGCCTTCTCTGGAATATGATTGAATCCAGTCAACTCCGGAAATAGGATTTACCGCATCTTCAATTTTTTTTGTAACATCTGTTTCAATCTGATTGGGGCCGGCTCCGGGCAACACAGTTGTAACAATTACGTATGGAATATCAACGTCTGGATATAGGTCAACATTCAGCTTCACATAAGAATATAATCCGAGAACTATCAACGCCAAAATCATCATTGTTGCAAATACTGGGCGCTGAATCGATACATCAGCTAATTTCATAAATTTCCTCTTTATATAAAATTTATTCTCTCAGATTCCTGAAACTGAAACAGCACTACCTTCCTTTAGATTATTCATTCCGGCAGTTGCGTTTGTTTCACCTTCTTTTAAGCCGTTTATTATTTCCGTTAAATCGCCGTTAGTATTTCCTGTTTTTATTGTTCTGAAAGATGCGTGATTATTTTCTATAACATATACACCTTTTCTATTGTCTTGAATTACAATCGCCTTATTCGGAACCACCAAAGCTCCCTTTACAGAATTCAGTTGAACATTAACACGGCAAAACATTCCAGGCTTAAACCATTTATCATTTGTGTTTGGGAAAATCGCTTTAATCTCAAAACTTCGAGACTGAATATCGGCAGATTTTGCTATTTGAAATATTTTTCCCTTTTTCACTAAATCTTGTTTTAGTTCGGAAAATACTTCGGCATATTGTCCAACTGTAAAACTTGGCATATCAAGTTCATTTACATTGAACAAGATTTTCATATTGTCAATACTTGCAACTGTAGCAATTACTTTACCCGGAACTGTTAAGTCACCCAAATTTCCGTCTATCAAAGTAACAATTCCGGAAATAGGAGATTCCAACTCAACCATGCTTTTTGCGGCATTAAAATTTGCTTTGGATATATCAAATGCTGTCTGGGCACCATCTAACATTTGTTTTGCGATCGCACCTTCACCATAAAGAGCTTTCATCCTTTCTAAATTTTGAGCGGCATTATCAAAGCTTGCTTTTGCCTGGTAATACTGTGATGATGCTCCTGATTTATCTAATGTAAGAATAATATCGCCGGGTTTAACTCTATCCCCGACTTTAACCTTTATCGAGATAATTCTCTCCTGAATTTTTGCAACAATATTTGCTTGTTCCTCCCCTTCAAGTGTTCCAGTAAAATTTCTTGTAATCTGAAAATCTTTTCTTTGAATTTTTCCTACTTCCACAGGTATCGCATTTAGGGCAGATACATTTTCCTTACTATTTGCATTCTGCTTACTGCAGCCGGCTAAATAAAAGCCAAATAAAATTATGATCATTAAAAGTTTTTCGAATTTGAAATATATTATCTTGTTCATATATAAATATTTCTCCTTTGCTTTGAAATTATTCAATCTCATTTTTTAATAAACACTAACCGCATATTCCCAATCAGCTTTAGAAATTAGAAAGTCATATATTGCTTGAGAATAATTTGTCTGTGCCATTGTCAACGCTGTTTCAGTATCAATAATCTCTAATTGAGTTCCAACTCCGCTTTTATATCTTGTTAAAGCAATCTTTAAAGCCTTATCTGCTTGAGAAAGACTTTTTCCCTGGGCAAGAATTCTTTTCGTCGCGTCTTCCATCTTTAGTTGAGCTTGTAGCACTTGAACTTTTAATCCTTCTTCTAATTTTTGCCTTCCAATCCCAACTTTTTCTTTATCAATTAAAGCCTGTTGGATCCTTGCGCCACGCCCAAATCCATCAAATAAAGTGTAAGTAATTTGAACCCCCAGCATGAAACTTTTTGCCCAATTAAAATTTCGTACTTTCCAAGTATTATCCTGAGTTTGATACTGATATTGCCCAAAGAAAGCAAGAGTCGGAAAATAATCTGAACGTTCTATTGCAACATTTTTATCGAGCAAGGATTCTTGAACTTTTAATTGTTGAACCAGGGGACTGTTATTTATAGCGTTATCTTCTGCTTCAACTAGTTTATCTGAAGGGATTTCTTGATAATCAAAATTGCCGCTTACCCTTACCGGGGTTTTCATATCAATATTTAATAAATTTTTCAACATGCTTTTAGCAAGCTCAAGATTATTTTCCGCTTGAATAAGTGCCGGCTGTACATTAGCTACCTGCACTTGAGATCTCAACAAATCAAATTCAGATGCAACGCCTTGCTTAAACAAAGCGTCCACATTTTTGTAATTTGCATCAGCCGATTCGTAGCTACGCCGGGTTACTTTTACAATTTCTTGAGCCATCAAAATTGTATAGAAAGCTTTTTTAACAGACAATGTAACCGATTGCTTAACAGCTTTTTCTCCTATCACTGAATAATTTGCATATTCACCGGCAATTTTTATAGCTGTATTAACCTTCTGACTATATAGCACCTGTGTTAAACCTAAAGTTGCCGCAAAACTATTCTTTGAACCGAGTTCGATTGTTTGGGTATTTGGGGTTGGATTAAAAGGATTATTCGGAGGAATAAATAAAACAGGCAGCATTATGTTGCGAGTATAATTTCCGGTAAAATCAATCCTCGGAAATGCATTAGAATATGCTTCACTAATTTGCTCTTGAGATTTTTCAATATCTTTTTTCGCTAATTGGATATCCCAATTATTAGCTAAAGCTTTGCTAATAGCAGCATCAAGAGTAAACGTAAGTGTATCATGCTGAGCTGAAACGACGTCTGATCCGAAAAAGATTACACAACTTATCCAGATAAAAACAAAGTAACAACGCTCTTTCATAAAGAGCCCCTATTATTTTTAAGAAATAAGTTAATTATAAAGTTCACATAAAAGGATGAACATGAGAGTTCATCCGGCTATGTAGTCGAATTCAATTGGAACTATTAAGAAACTCATTTATAGCAGCAGCGGCTTTTCTTCCGGCGCCCATAGCAAGGATAACCGTAGCGCCTCCTGTTACAATATCGCCGCCGGCAAAAACACCTTGTTTAGTAGTTTTCATGGTATTGTCATCCACGACAATATTTCCCCATTTTGTATATTGTAAATCTGGTGTTGTCTTCTGAATTATCGGATTCGACCCGTTACCGATAGCAATAACAGACATATCAATATCTAAAATGTATTCTGAACCTTGAATTGGTATAGGTTTTCTTCTACCGGAGGAATCGGGTTCTCCTAATTCCATCTTTTGTAGTTTAACGCTTGTAAGCCAGCCATCAGAATCACCTATAAATTCTAATGGATTTGCCAGGAAAATAAATTCAATTCCTTCATCTTTTGCGTGATGTACTTCTTCTTTTCTTGCAGGCATTTCAGCATCGGAACGGCGGTAAATTATATAAGCGTTTTTTGCGCCTAGTCGTTTTGCTGTTCTAACTGCATCCATTGCTGTATTGCCTCCCCCAAATACGGCAACATTTTTGTCTTTAATATGAAAAACAGGT
>JAKBMG010000216.1 GCA_021831685.1 Bacteroidota bacterium
CATTGAACACCATAACAAATATTCTTGACTTTGAACAAAGCCTTTTTTCATTCAACCTAGATGTAAGGCTCTCTCATGCATACTCAGAGAATGTTACACCCGATAGTTGGAACGTAATTTTTACACAGACTCCAGCGGCAATTAGTAATATCCCACGATACGAAAACCCGGAGCTGATTGCTCAAACGGCCGCACTTAAAACAGATTTGAACAGCACGTTTTTCAATACAGTTAGCGAGGCTAATAGTTTTTCAAAGCAACGGAATTTTTCAGGCTCGGTTGACCTTGAGAAGAGCATCGTTTTTTCAGACTTAATCACGGGTTCATTCAAGGCTGGAGGACAGTACCAATATTCTGATCGTGGATATGAATATAACCCAGCGGGTGGGGCAATATATTATCCGGGAACTGAGGTTTTCCGAGCGGCGATTATTAGAGCCTACCCCTGGATGACACAATCGCCGTATAACATCAATCCTAACGGGTCTCAACAAATTCCCATCACAGTATTCTCGGATCCAGGTTTCAATTACGGAAAATTTCTTAATGGTCATTATTCGTTGGCACCTGCACTCAATCTTGATATGATACGGCAATCGAAAGATATTATAAAAAATATATCCGAAGCTCAAGGCTGGGATTTTTTACCCAGTTCTTACGGTAAGATTGCCAGTTCTTATTCCGGGAACGAGTATCGACGCGCCGGTTACATAATGGCAACTGTGAAAATTGGCTCTCAACTAACGATTATACCCGGAGTACGGTACCAAGGTCTTCAAACGTCATATACGGCTGCTCGGATTATGGCAGCAAACGCAGCTATTCCATATCCAAAAACATTTCCTCACCAGGACACAACTATCACTGAGTATCATGGATTTTGGCTGCCGGATATGAGTTTGATATATAAACCTTTTTCATGGTTCGATGTTCGGCTTGCTTATACCAATACAATTACTTATCCGGATTTTGTTAGCATTACACCGATGATTAGCGTTTTCTCATCGTCAGCCATCTGGCATAACTATGCATTAAAACCAGCACGTTCCCAAAATTACGATCTGCAGTTGTCCTCCTATACTAACAGTATCGGACTGTTGACGGCAGGAGCCTTCCTGAAACAAATTGACAATCTTATTTTCTCGCAAAGTAGTTACCTGACCGATCCCTCGCAGTATCCCGGGCTACCTAACAATACGAAAGGATTCCAAATCAGTACTAGTATTAATAATCCCTACCGTGTTGACGTCTGGGGGGCAGAGTTCGACTGGCAAACGCATTTTTGGTATTTACCGGATCCTTTGAAAGGATTAGTCTTGAATATCAATTATACGTACATATTCTCCAGTGCCAAGTATCCCTATACTATATTAAAACCCGGCGTACCGCCCTATTACCGTCCTATACAAAAGGACACATCGTATACAGACCGACTTTTAGATCAGCCGAGAGATGTCTTTAATCTCTCACTTGGGTATGATTATAAAGATTTCTCCACGCGTATCTCAATGATATACCAGGCAGACATTTTCAATAATACGAATTTCTGGCCAGAACTTCGTGTATCTAAAAGTAAATATTTTCGGGTGGATTTTTCAGTTAAACAAACATTACCGTGGTATGGGGTTGAACTATTCTTTGACATCAATAATCTTAACAGTGAAAACGATATATATGTTGTACGGGGATCAGGCTTCCCATCACTGGCCCAGGATTATGGTATGGCTGCGGACTTAGGACTTCGATGGAGATTACAATAACTTTTATAAAAAATAAAAAAGCCTGCAATAAAAATAAATACAAGTTGCAAGCAACATTAACCAAAATAGAAAGGAAATAATTATGAAAACAACATTAACTGCGATACTCTTAATCGCGATAGTGATGTTCTTCACCTTACCAAATCAGTCGTTTGCACAAGCGCCTGATACAATTATTGTCTCGGCGATGCCGCCAGGCAACCTTAATGTAGTTATCACTGGGGATACAACTGCATCAGGTCAGCGAAATAACCCTAATCGTGTATATATGCTGCAGCAGACTGGTGCGTTTGACTCAACGTATTTTATCACTGCTACGGTTTATTCAAATTTCAATTTGACTATCATTGGGAAAATAAATCCCACTACGGGACACCCTCCAGTGATCGCCCCATTTATTAATGCCGATAACTCATCGCCGTCAACTTATTTTGTGCCTCTGGGCGGCAATATCACCTTTAGGAATTTGTACTTTTCAGGTCAACGGGTTGACCAAACAAGTTCAACAGGCAGTGTTGCTTTGCCATCAGGGGATAGCATAACTGTTGTGGCAGACCATTGTGTATTTGATGATTTTCAACTAGGTAATAATAGTAATGTATTTATGTTCGCTGGAACCCATTACAAAGTCTTTATCACAAACAGTGATTTCAGAAATAATCAGAGTGATTATTTTGATCAGCCAAGTGCTCTATGGTTTCTCGGTTCGACTACTGCTGATACGGTAGTGATTGCCAACAACACTTTTTCCTGCAATAATAAAGCTTTAATGGGCGCACCCGGTTACATTAAATATTTTCGCTTTGAGCACAACACCGTGTTTTTCTCCACCTCAAGAAGCCTCGTTTTATTTCAAGCGGTCACTGCTATAATCAGAAACAATATTTTCTATGGTGCATTTTTTCGTGGTTATACAACTACTGAAACGACGCATGAGCAATGGCATCCCACAAAAGTTGAACTTCCTGCACTAATAATGTTTGATTCGCTGTCTACACTTGCAAACCCTCCGTACAATTTGAAGGAATCAGATAGAAACATAGTTCTCCAGAATAATGTCTATTTCTGGCCAAAAGACGCCTACAACTACTGGACATCTATCAATGACACCGCCTCGGACAAACTTGTGCCTCCTCTGTGGATGAATCCCCAAACTGCGCTTATGTTTACAGATAAAACAACATGGCCCGGTTTCAGTGCATCAAATAATGACAGTACTGATCCGGGATTCAATTCATCGTTAGTACAATCTACAGATAACAATATAATCAATTATCTTAATCTGAATTTTACAACAGGAACTGCTTCGGGTTCTCGCTGGAAACTATTCCCAGATGATCCAACGACAATGTTTGCATCAGTATCTACGAATTGGGCGGAGACTCAAGGTTATCCAATACCGGAAAATTTAAAATACTCTAATGCAGCGTTACTAACAGCGGGTACAGATGGAAAACCATTGGGTGATTTAAATTGGTTTTCACAATTAACCGGTGTTGCGCAGGTTTCAAATAATATCCCTGAAGCTTTCAGCTTAAGCCAAAACTATCCCAATCCATTTAACCCGACCACCATCATTGAATATACAGTTCCTAAATCGAGCTTTGTTTCTTTGAAAGTTTACAATATTCTTGGTCAGGAAGTTGCGACACTTTATCGGGGATTTCAAAAAGCTGGATCTTATAAAGCAGATTTTGATGCATCAAAACTGTCAAGTGGGGTATATCTATATAACTTACAATCTAACGGATTCACACTAACAAAGAAGATGGTCTTAATGAAATAGTATTAAATGATACCCAAGGAAGGTTAAAACAAATTTAGTAGTCAGCTGATAATAAATCAATATATTGGCTGACTACAGATATAGATAACACTGCTGTTCAAAATAAATTTAGAATAGAGAAAAAAGTTGAATTGGAATCAGTTTTGGACAGAGATTTGAGTCAGAAAAATAATTTGTGTAAATGGTATTTAGAGTCCATAAAAAAGGCTCAAGTCTATCTTCAAAAATAATTGAAAAATTGAAAAGAGCAATTACGTCATCCGCTCTGAAGGTAAAGCAGGAGTGTTTAAGTGAAACACAATAAAATTAAGGAGAATGAATATGGATTTAACCAAACCTAGCGATTTATCACGCAGGAAATTTATCCGAACTTGTGCTTTAGGAACTGCCGCTTTGGTATCCAGTTCCTTTTTAGGAAGTCTCACTTCTAAAACCATGGTATTATCACGAGATTCAAATGAATGGATTCCAATTGGTCCAGCTAATTACTTTTTCCCTTTGGATCAGAACTGGCTTTTCGGAGGTAAGCTCAAAGCTGATTCAACAAAGACATTATTTGATGACCAAGCTTTTTCAAAAATAACTTTGCCTCATTGTGTTACCAAACTTTCCTGGCAAAACTGGAATTTTGCTGATTGGGAAAGTGTCTGGATTTACCGACGCCATTTCACCTTACCAGAGAAATGCAAAGGAATGCGCGTATTCCTACATTTTGATGGGGCCATGGTTGGAACTACCCCGATAATAAATGAGCATAGTTTACCTCAACACCTAGGTGGTTATTTGCCATCTCGATATGAGATAACTGATTATCTTAGAAGTGTTGATAATATACTGACAGTAGTGGTTGACTCCCGATGGAGTAATGTACCGCCGGAAGGTGCGCATGGTCCAAAAAACGCACGTCCGATTCCTGGAATTGATTTTCTGGAGCCGGGAGGCATTATCCGCTCCGTCCATCTTCAAGTCGTACCCCAAATTTTCATTAGCGATGTCTTTGCCAAACCGGTTCACGTGTTAGATGCAAACCGTCAGATTGAAGTTACTTGTTCCATTGATGCGGCAACCATTGTCTCTAAACCAACTCAAATCCGGGTCGAACTAAGGAACGGCACCCACAATATCTTCCGTGCACAAGAGACGTTACGCATTAAAAAAACCGGTCGGACGGAAGTTACACTCACCTTGTCGAGACTTGGGAATATCAAACTATGGGATGTTCACACACCTAATCTTTACCACATAGTGACTACCCTTTTAGTAGATGGGAAGCCAATTCATGATTACATGGTAAGAATCGGACTTCGCGATGCACGGTTTGAAATTGATGGTTTCTTTCTGAACGGCAAGCGTCAGCAACTCTTTGGTCTGAACCGGCATGAATTATTTCCTTATGTTGGTTTTGCAATGCCACAAAGGGCAATGAGACGCGATGCGGAAATTCTTCGCCGAGAGTTTAACTGTAATACCGTACGTTGTTCTCATTATCCTCAATCCGAAGCTTTTCTTAATGCATGCGACGAACTTGGTCTGATGGTATGGGAGGAAGTTCCGGGATGGGGATATATTGGAGATGAAGTGTGGAGGGAGTTGTTGGTTCGTGATGTTAAAGAGATGATTATTCGCGATCGCAATCATCCTTCGATTATCATCTGGGGAACACGTGTTAACGAATCAGCTAATGATGTTGAACTCTATCGACAAACAAGACAAATTGCAAAATCGCTTGATGATTCCCGTCCCAGTTCAGGCTCGATGACTCCCGGTTCCAGAAAAAATTGGCAGCAAGATTGGCATGAGGATGTCTTTGCGTTTGATGATTACCATCCTGAACCCGATGGCAGTGTGGGAATAGAGGACCCTGTTCCGGGAGTGCCTTATTTGATTACGGAAGCGGTTGGACAATGCAATTATAGTCATCCTAAAGAAGGTTTCAATGCACTATACAGGCGCGCAGGAGACTTGACAATGCAAATGCAGCAAGCATTAAGACACGCACAAGCTCACAATAAAGCTGCCTCCAATCCGCGCATCTCCGGGATGATAGCATGGTGTGGATTCGATTACGCAAGCATGGTCCGAAATGTTGCCGTCACGTGGGCAATTGAGAACATTCAGAATAACCACCCATATAATAATGTGAAATGTCCCGGCGTAGCAGATGTTTTTCGTATCCCAAAACTTGGTGCATCGTTCTATCAGGCACAAGTCAGTCCAAAAGTGCGCGTTATAATTCAACCCAATTTCTATTGGTATTTCAGTTCCAAAACTCCAAATGTACTGGGTAAGAACGTGTCTATTTTTTCTAACTGCGATTGGCTAGAACTGTTCATCAATGATCGACTACTTACCACACTCTCTCCTGATTCGGCAAACTTTCCCAATCTTAAATATCCGCCTTTCTTTGCCGATCTTAGTAATATTAATGGGATAGGTTATCCTGAGTTACGCATAGATGGATATTTCGGTGATAAGTTAGTTCTATCGAAATCATTTTCATCTGATACAACTCAAAATAAATTTTTTCTGAAAGCTGATGACACTGAATTAATTGGAGATGGGTCCGATGCAACCAGGCTGGAGTTCAAAGTTGTGGATAAATTTGGCGAAGCTCGGTTTCTTCCCGGTGGAAAAGTTACATTTGAAATCAAAGGCCCAGGAATTATTGTGGGCGATAATCCATTTCTGCTAGATGAGAGTGGAGGTGTCGGCGCAATATGGATTAGGACAACGCCGAACAGTTCCGGACTCATCACTTTAAGTGCTGCCCATTCTTTTCTCGGTGCTAGATTCATCGAAATTAAGGTAAAGCAAGATACCCAGATTGAGAAAATATAAAATAAGTTTGATTTTAACAGTATAGTTTAACGTTTTCAACTATGGAAAGTAGAAGAATATCATAAGTCGCTAAAGCAGCACGTCTCTTTAAGCAAATCTACGACCAAAAGAGTAAGGACGCAAAGCAATCATATTTTAATATCAATATATGCGCTTTTTAAGTTGAACCTTTGAGCACGAAATCCAAGTTAAATCAAATAGCCTTAAGAATGAAACTATATATGACTGCTAACCGGGCTGCTTTTAGTGAATTAGAAAATATGAAAACTTGTTTTGCGATGAAGTTCTAATTTATAACCCCAAATGATATTTCTGCGCAAAGTGCGCAGTTATTAAATTTTAATTGTAGAGATAATCTTTATGAGAAATAATTTCTTACAAACATGGCTAGTATTATTATACTTGCTTTTTCCATTAGTTATAGAAGCCCAAACATGGAAAGTAAACCCTGACTACTGGACAGCAACAGATAATCTTGGCAGGACTACGCCAACTGCACAACAAGCAGGGGCAACAAAAGACGGAAAATATATTGGGATGTTTTATTGGAGGCATGCGGGTTTTAATGCCGATTTTCCGTTAGTGATGAATATCTCTCAGATCCTTAAGCAATACCCGGAAGCTGCGAATGATCTTAACCATCCTGCATGGAAAGGAATTATCAATGGTAATGGGTTTTTCTGGTGGGATGAACCTTTATTTGGTTATTACCGGGGAACAGACGATTGGGTACTTCGCAAGCATGCCCAAATACTTGCCGATGCCGGCGTTGATGTTGTCTTTTTTGACTGTACAAACGATAATTATATACAGGTTTCGTCGTATATTGAATTATTAAAGGTTTGGGAACAAGCGAGACAAGACGGGGTAAAAACGCCTCAAATTGCTTTTATACTTCATTTTGGACCTACAAATTCATCCTTAACTGAAATTGTGGGACTTTATACTGATTTATACCAGCCGGGTTTATATAAAGATTTGTGGTTTATGTTGAATGGGAAACCTTTGATAATGGCTTATCCGGAAATGCTTATCGCCACAAGCAATACTGCTGGACTGAAATTTACTTCAGATTCATCTTTTGTTGGGGTAGATGCAAGTTGCCCTAGTTGGGG
>JAKBMG010000049.1 GCA_021831685.1 Bacteroidota bacterium
TCAGTCAACGCCACCTTGCCTTAACTGACATTCAGACTGGTATAGAATATTTTCCGTTGAATCATATAAAACGGGGGCAGGGAAAGCTTGAAGCTCTTGATAGCTTTTTATCCGAAGCCGCTGTGCTAGGCTTCGAGTATGGTTACAGCACTGCCGATCCGTTAGCATTGGTGATGTGGGAAGCGCAGTTTGGCGATTTTGCAAATGGAGCACAGGTAATAATTGATAATTTTATAGTAGTGTCTTTTGTAAAATGGAAACTTCCGAATAGCGTGGTAATGTTGCTGCCGCATGGCTTTGAAGGTCAGGGACCGGAGCATTCCAGCGCACGCTTGGAGAGGTATTTGACTTTATGCGCCGAAGACAATATTCAGGTTTGTAATCTAACAACCCCGGCTCAATATTTTCACGTTTTGAGACGGCAGATAAAGCAGGCGGTGGGAAAGCCTTTAATTATAATGACGCCAAAAAGTTTATTACGGCTTCCGGAAGCTAAATCGAAAAGGGAAGATTTCATAAATGGAAAATTTCAGGAGGTCATTGATGATGGAACGGTTAATAAAAATTTAGTAGAGAAAATAATCATTACCAGCGGTAAAGTTTATTATGATCTTATCAAATTCCGTGAAGAAAATAAAATTACTAATGCAGCAATTGTTCGCGTAGAACAGTATTATCCATATAAATCAAAATTGATAAAAGGAATATTGGCATCCTACCAAAATGCTAAAAAAGTTACTTGGGTTCAGGAGGAACCAAAAAATATGGGTGCCTGGAATTTCTTAGCCCCAAGATTGGTTGAAGACTTGGCTGAAGGACAAAAATTGAATTATGCCGGCAGACCCGAAAGCGCAAGCCCTGCAGTTGGTTCAGCAAAAAAATCAGCAAAGCAGCAGATGGAATTAGTTGCCGAAGCGTTTAAATAAGTCACCTTACTCAAAAGGTTATTATTGCATAATGAGAAACCTCCGAGGTTTTCCTAAACCTCGGAGGTTTTGCAATTCACTTCCATTATATTTGAAATTGTCTGCGTAACATGAGTTAAATAACTTAAGTTAACCACCGTTAACCCTGCAGATTTATATTGCCCAGAAAAAGCAGCCCACGACTTCAAGTCGTGGGTCGTTTAACAAAAAGACTTATTTATTAACCGTTTCAACGGTTTCTAATTCCTAAATAAAAACTATCATGCAACTTGAATAAATAATTTTAGGACATTGATATATTATCAGTTGTTGATTATTTTACAGACAGTAATTTAGAAAGTTTAATTATCCGGTTTAACGCTGCGAGCGTAACTCAGTTGGTAGAGTGTCAGCTTCCCAAGCTGAATGTCGCGGGTTCGAACCCCGTCGCTCGCTCAAAGAATAAGTTGGCATTTGGAATTATTTCCAAAAAGTCTGATATTTGCCACGCGATTTTTTGATATTATCAAAAACGCAAATTCATTTTCCCGGGGGCTTAGCTCAGTTGGTTCAGAGCATCTGCCTTACAAGCAGAGGGTCGTAGGTTCGAATCCTTCAGCCCCCACAAATAATTATAAAGTCGTTTTCATAACGGCTTTTCTTTTTATGAATAAATTCTTTGTATATATACTGAAGTCAGATCTTGGTTTTCATTATATTGGACAAACCTCCAATCTACGCGATCGGCTCAATCGTCATAATTCAAAAAGAAGTACGTATACTAAAAATAAATGCCTGTGGGAAGTCGTTGCATACATGGAAGTACCAACCAGAGCAGAGGCAGTACAACTGTTGAAGAACTTTAAGAATTATTCTAAAGCCTTGGACTATATTCTTCAAATATCAGAAGACCAGTAATGTTGGTTCAGAGCATCCCGACAAATCGGGAGGATCGGTAGTTAGACTAAATACTATCTGGCTGTACCTTTTTATAATTGGCTGAAACATCAACACAACAAAACTATTGTGGAAGTGATTACTTCTTCAAAGTGTTGTGAAGTCTCCACCTCATGTTTATTTATACGGAGTTAGGATGTCAATGAATGATGCAAATACATTGTCTGCGGGTAAGCCGTCGTTCGAATTCGTATTTATAATAATGGTAATTTTCTTTACCGGATTGTACCATACCTCGCTGTTATAACCAAATATAGAACCAGACTTTCCAACCCAATCAAAAACTTTTTCAATTCCAAAACCGGAGTATTTAATTCCTGGTATATCATCAATCCATGCAAATCTTTCACTCTTCATTTTATCTGAAAGCAGTTTTCTTTCATACAATTCTTTAGTCCATATTTTCATGTCGGAGATATTGGAAATAAGAATCCCTGCAGCATCTCCCCATGATGTGTTCCAATTTGTTGATTCGATTAAAGAGCCTGTCAAAAGAGATGTGTAACCGTGATTATATGGATAAGGCAAGTAGTTCGTAATAGGCCAGAACGTGTTTTTCATTCCCAGTGGTTGAAAAATTTTTTCAGTAAAGACATCTCTTACTTCTTTTCCGGTTACTTTTTTAATTAATAATCCCAATAAAACAGTATTGGCATTACAATAATTGTATTCCGTCCCCGGTTCAAAAAGCAGTGGATGACTGAAAGAGAGAGCTAATAATTCTTCCGGTGTGAAAACTTTTTCTTCGTTCGAATTTACGTACGGAGTCCATAAGTTCATATCATTGCTATAGTCGAATAAACCGCTGCTCATATTTGCGAGCATCGGAATTGTAATTTTATCACCACTTGGAATATTTAATTCAGGTAAATAGAAAGATATTGGTTTATTCAAATCAATTTTGCCTTCGTCTACCAATATTAGAACTGCCTCGGTAGTAAATGTTTTTGTGATGCTTCCAATTCTAAAATAGGCATTAACATTCATCGGCTCGCTTGTAACTAAATTTGAGACGCCGCGAGTTATATATAATTCACCTTCCCCTTCTACGCTGATATATGCCATCATGCCCGGCGTTTGGTTTTCCATCATTACTTTATCAGCAGCAGCTTGCAATTTCCCAATCGTTTCTTTTGTTAAAACAGAAGGCTGTGGTTCGGTTATTCCATCTTTACATGATATTGCAATAAATGAAAAGAGACAAATAATTAACAAATTGAATAAGCTTGTAAATTTCATGAATTTCATTTTATCGTCCATATTTACTGTTGAATTAACTTTTAGTTATCTATTCTGTTTAATTAGTTGGAGCTAAGATGCCAGCAAAAGCCGCAAATGCTGAAGATGCAGGATAGCCGTCCATAGAATTTGTATTTATAATTATTGTAATTTTCTTTACCGGATTGTAGAATAACTGGCTGTTATAACCCGTTATAGATCCCGTTTTACCAATCCAATCCAAAGCTTTTTCAAGGCCGAACCCGGAGTATGTAATTCCAGGTATCCCAGCATCAACCCATTCATATCTTACACTCTTCATTTTATCGGAAAGCAGTTTTCTTTCATTCACTTCTTTTGACCATATTTTCATGTCGGAAAAGTTGGAGATAAGACATCCTGCAGCATCTGCCCACGATGGATTCCAATTTGTTACATCTGTTAATGAATTATTGCTCTCTAGAAAATAGCCGTGAGAATATGGATAAGGCATGTAACTTGTATTTGGCCAAAACGTGTTTTTCATTCCCAGTGGTTGAAATATTTTTTCGTTAAATACATCTATAACAGTTTGTCCCGTCACTTTCTTGATTAATAATCCTAACAACAAATAGTTGGTATTGCAGTAATCGTATTTTGTACCCGGCTCAAACTGAATAGGATGACTTAAAGCCCCAGTTAAAAGTTGTTCCGGAGTGAAGACTTTTTGTCCATGCGAATTTGCCCAAGAATTTATAAAATCCACATCGGTATATTCATACAAACCGCTGGTCATATTTGCAAGCATTGGAATTGTAATTTTATCTCCGCTCGGAATGTTTAATTCGGGCAAATAAAAAGAGATCGGTTTGTTCAAATCAATTTTGCCTTCGTCTGCCAATATCAGAACCGCCTCTGAAGTAACTGTTTTTGTAATACTTCCAATTCTGAAATAGTTATTACTATTCATTGGCTCGCTGGTAACCAAGTTTGATACTCCGCGAGTTATATACAATTCACCTTCCCCTTCTACGCTAACATATGCCATCATGCCCGGCGTTTGGTTTTCCATCATTACTTTATCAGCAGCAGCTTGCAATTTCCCAATCGTTTCTTTTGTTAAAATAGAAGGCTGTGGTTCGGTTATTCCGCTATCTTTACATGAAATTGAAATGAAAAAGAAAAGTGCTGAGAGTACGATAGGTAAGTAAAATTTATTTTTTGGGGATTTCATTGTTTCCTCTATTTAAGGTAAGAAGCATTTTTAACTGATGTAGGAGTTGTAACTGACAATTTATTAATACTACCTTTTTTTAAAGTTCGTTTAAATTACAGTAAAGAGTGCACTTATACAAGCAGCAAATTAAGAAATCGGTTAATCATTACTAAGATCTTCGTGTCTGAATGCTCTGATGAATCCCGTATATACTAGACAACGTATTATTTAAAATCCTTTTTCCCAACTGTAAAAATATTTTTCCGGTTGTCAGTATTCTTCCGGTTCCATTAACGCTGTTGCCGCTTAGCCGCAGCTAAGACTGCCTGCCCGTATTGCCAGCGTCGAATTATTTCTGCTATGTCCATGATTGTTTTCCTTCTGTTTGCCATATGCTGTATTTGCCCATATTGTTTGAAAATAAGAGCGGCATAATATGACAGTTTTAATTAAAACTATTAACAATCACAGGTGGCTGGTTTTCGTGGCCCTTGACATGAAGCTACTAAAGCCGCTAACTTTATCAGAGAAGTTCATTTCAAACCAATTGAATTTTTTTCGTGGTCTTGTTTAGGGCTAGGAGCTTTGGGAACAGGACAAATACAAATTAAAAATGCAAAGATTATTAAGTTTAATGAGTTTTACAGTAGAAAGACGTGGATGATTGAATTTAGTGATAGACTTAATGATTTTTATATAAATGAAGCAAAAAAAATTGTTGGTAGACTTGATAAATCTAATAGATTAAAAAGCGGATGGAAATTAAAACGAGATATTTGGATATAATTTAATTGTTAAGAAGTTAGAAATAAAAATTATTGTTTTTTTGATTGCTTAAAACATGCTTTTATCAAGTCACCATACTTGGAAGGAATAGCATTAAAATCAATACAATTTTTTATTTGCCTACATAATAATTCATCAGCAACATCTAATCTGTCACAATCTTTCCCAAATAATTCTTTTAAATAATATCGACTAGGCATGTCAAGCATGATTGATGAATAGTGTTCAATAAAGGTAAGATCTTTTGGCTTTAGAACATATTTTCTTTTTTCCTTATTACATGCTTCTCTTAAATTATACATCTTGTTCTCAGAATTAATTACAAAACAAATTAATTCATCATTTGGTTCGCAAGCGTCAGTAAGAGATATAAAATACTTGGGTTTTGAACCTTGAATATTCGCGGCTTTTTTGTCAATAAAAGTTTGTCCCCTTTTACAACAATCTTCCATCAGCAATTAATTCTTTCTGTAATTGTAAACGTTCCTTAGCCTCTTCCAAAGTAAAAGGAGATGATTCGTCGATTGCAAGTATGTAATCAATTATCGTATCATATCCATTTTTTTCAACTGTTGTAGACCAGGGGGAATGCGGTAGATGTGTAATTTCGGACATTTCAGATGCAGTTGCATTTTGAAATGTAAATGCAATTTCTTCTAAAGTATTCAATTCATTTTTTGAAAATACGGATAAGTCAATCTTTTTGTTTTTAAGAATAACTTTAAATGTTTTAAAACTATTAAATTCAATATCATTTTCTTTTTCAATTATAGCAAGATTTTTATCTAAAAAATCAGGCAATCTATCTTCGATGATTTCATTGTATAATTCCTTCGGAACCGGGCCGAAAGGATATGAATAATAATCGTACCCAGTAATGCTTTTGCCATATTTCTTAAATGTATAAAAATCCCAAAAAAACAATAACTTGAATAATTTGGTGCGACCTACATTCTTGGTATTTTTAATAAAATATTTTATACCGTTTAATATTTTTTCTTCAGTAGCTGTCATAATTAAAAATGAACGTTAAAATTAAGTAACAATAATAGTGCCAATATTTTGTTTGCAATTTAACTAAATAAAGTAAATGAGGAAAAAATCTAATATTATTATTAGACATTTTTATTATCGAAAAGTTTCAATCAAAAAATAAATAATTTGATTATATTTGACCTAAATATAAGAAGGTTATAAGATATAGTAAAACTTAAGGAATTTTGTATATCAAACGCAAATTTTTTATGGTCTACACTTTTAAAAAATTACAGCAAAGCTATAGCAGATTAACTGCGTCCATCAGATTTTGTTTTTGCAAATGCGAATAGATTTGAGTTGTTTTAATATTTTGATGACCGGCTAAATCTTTAACTACATATAAGCTTACTCCTTTTTGAACTAAATTTGAACAGAACGAATGACGCAGGGAATGAAAGTGAATCTTATTATTTAGCTTGGACAGTTTAACAGCACGTTTGAAAACTTTACTTACAAAACCTTCGTTTAGTTTTATTCCTATTTTATTTTTGAATACAAAATCGTCATTTGTAATGTTAATTATTTTTGGCTGAATACCGGTTAAAATATTTTTCAGAAGTTCATCTAAGGTTACAAAGGCAGGATAGGACTGCGTTGTTTTAGGAGTCTTAATTTTATTAAAGGGATTTTCTTGGATGTAATTCCAAACTACAGCTTTTGTGAATGCTGCTTTTAATGTACGATAATAAAGAGAAGCTGCAAAGCTTGACTTTGCTTGAACAGTTGAAATAAATTGATCAATGGTTTTTGTAGAAATACAATCAAGCGGCAAATTAGGAACTAACTTTAGAAGTTTATTGCATGAAGGAACAACGGCTTGACTAAGGTAATTTTTTGAGTAAGTATTTCCAACATAGATTTTATACTCTTCGGAAAATTTAATTAATGATATTTGGCTTTTGATTCCAGCTGTTGCCGGCTTGGTAGGTACCGGCTTAAAAGCTTTTAGAAATTTTTCTGCTTCTGATTTATCAGAGGTACCCGTTGAAACGGATGTTCTTTTACCATCCTTAAAATAAATTAATTGGTAAAATTTCGATTTGTTGTTGAGTACTAAATACATACTGTCCTTCCTTTCTTCCCAGTATGGAGTATGTATGGAGTAATCCAAAAAGACGCGAAATAAAGCAAAAAACAATAAATCCCGCTGCCTTACAAGCAGAGGGTCATTGGTTCGAATCCATTAGCCCCCACTAGTATAGCGTACCATAAGTACGCTTGCAATGCAATATTATACAACTATTTCGTCCAATTTATATTTCCATCTGAATACAACAGGATACATATTCACTTCGTCTAAGTATTTCAAAATTCGA
>JAKBMG010000115.1 GCA_021831685.1 Bacteroidota bacterium
GCTGCGTCCTGTGCAAATGCTGTTATCGTAAAGACAGAAACAATAATGAATGTGAATATGAAAATTGTTTTTTTAGACATGACTATTCCTTATAGATAATTAAAATAATAGCAACAATTAGACGAGACGAATCTACTAATGTTGGCAAGAAAATTACAAAATTTATTTGAATTGAGGATTTTAATTTATGGACTGGTTTAGAGCTTTCTTCCAAAAATCGATCTGTTTCTCAACTTCTTTTGGAGAAGTGCTTCCCAGCGATTTTTTGTTTTGATGATAAGTCGCTGTTTACATATTGCTTATACCGTCACATCAGCAAATAATAAGTTGACATATTAGTTTCTGTTAGTTAGATTTCTATCGAATTGAAAAACCATCCAGGGGAAAATAATTAGCGAATAAAATTGTAAGTAAATATTAACGCAGCTATTGCTGTGTTCTTAACTGAAAACTGGTAATTTTAAAGTGTACAAGAACAAGCAAGGAAGTTGCGTCCAGAAATGGACGCGCTTTCTTATGTCTTTGTACACGGGCATACCAGTGCCTCAGTTAAGGATGTAATGAAAGTTGCGTCCTTTTTTGTTTTAAAAACAGAAACCAATAATTAACGGAGGGTATTATGAAAAAACTTTTTCTACTACTTCTGTTCCTATCTTCAACACAATTATATTCTCAAGAAATTAAATGCTTTATCTTGGAACCACCCGAGCAAACTCTAATCGGAATTAAAAAAATTGCGGTTATGGATTTTAACGGCTCTTATGGTCGCGTTGTTTCTGACTATCTTATCTCAGCGTTATTAGAAAAAGGTAGAGGAATAACAACCATCAAAGGCGGATTATTTTCAAAAGACAAAGAAGGAAAAACTTACCAGAATGGGGCTCAAACAAACATATTTACTATTGTAGAACGCAGTCGCCTCGAACAAGTTTTAAGCGAGCAATCTCTTGGAAAAACCGGTGTTATAGATGAAACTCAAGCCGCTTCATTAGGAAAAGTCTTAGGCGTTGACGCAATTATTATTGGTACAGTAAATCCAATTTCAGACCAAACTGACACACGAGAAGAAGTTCAAGTGTACAGAAATGATCAGTGGATTAAAGTTATGGGGGATTGTGTAACGAATAAAGTTTCCGTTGAAACAAGGATGAGAATAATCAATGTAAACAACGGCCAAATTATCGGAACAAAACAATCATCGTATAAAAATGCCGATAAAAAATGTGCAGACGAACTCGGTCAATTAGCTAGCGTTGAAGATTTAATTAAGCAATGTCTTCAAGCATCTGTTTACAATGATTTCGTCAATTACATTGCGCCGCGTTTTGTTTTATGGGAATTTGATTTGAAGAAAATAAAAGTTGACCAGTATGAAGATTTAAGCGATAAAGCTATTGATGCTTTTGAAGCCGGCAACTTTGATAATGCATATTTAATCTATGCCTCTATCTTAAAAGAAGACCCATATAATGATGTAGCGCATTATAATGTTGCGGTCATAAATGAAATTGTAGGAAATTTTCAAGAAGCTCAGGATGAATATCAAGCCGCATTAAATATTAGGCAAGATGAAGACTATACTAAAGCATTAAATCATTGCCAGGCAACAAACGCATTCAATAATAATCTGAAAGCACTCGGGGTAATTATTACGCCGCACAAGTTTTCTGTTTCTGAAGAAAAAATGAAAAGTACAACCGCTGCTAAGATTAAACTAAAAGGTGGTAGTGGAGATCGAATTACATTGAGACTAACTCCCGAAACTTCCGGCGCAGTTGTAGTAAAAGTTCCGGGTGGAATTGAACTTGAACTAATTGAACAAAGTGGTTCTTGGTATAAAGTGAAAACCTTTGATGGGAAGATTGGATTCATACACAAAGATGATCTCGATTAATAAAATATCCAAATAATTAATAAAATATTGGAGGGCGCAAATGAAAAAGATTATTTATTGTTTGTTGATATCTATTTTACTAATTATATCAAGTTGCAAAAAAGATGATAGTAATCCAGTTAATGATCCAGGCAATACTAATTCTCAAAACTTTTGGCTACAGACTAATGGACCAGTTGGCGGTGACGCAATCATGTCACTTGCGATAAACTCACAAGGACATATATTTGCATCACCTCAATTTGGTGGCATTTTTAAATCCACAGATAATGGAAATACTTGGGTAAAAGTTTTCACAAATCAAAGTTATGCTTTGGCAATCAATCCTATTAATGACAATATCTTTTCTGTTGGACAAAATAGTGGCGGGCTATACCGTTCTTCTGATAACGGAAATACATGGATTCAAATAGGTGCTTCTTATAACGTACCTATCGCAATTAGCAATGATGGTAATGTTTTTATCTTGGGATTCAATGGCTGTATCCGTTCAACGGATAATGGAAATACTTGGCAATCAAAAAATAATGGCTTACCCACAACAAGTTTCGCATTAGAATCTATTGCTATAAATTCATTGGGCCATATTTATATTGGTACTGACCACAATGGAATATTTCGATCAACGAACAATGGTGAAAACTGGTATAAAATTAATAATGGTTTAGATACAACAAAATCGGTTATTAGTTTATCTACAAATAACACCAACGAAGTATTGGCTAGCATTGAGTTTTCCGGTGTTTATATTTCCACAAATAATGGTAATAGCTGGTCTCTTATTAACAATGGTTTAACAAGCAGTAGAATTACAAGAATGTTATTCAATAACCTTGGACATATTTTTGCTGTTGGGCGGGGGTACAATGATTATGGTGTATTTCGTTCGACTAACAAAGGCACAAATTGGACTTTAACAAATAGTGGGTTAATAGAAAACCATGTTATAAGTATAGCAATAAATGCGGATGGATACCTTTTTGCTGGAACAGAAGGGGGGACAGAAAGGGCACGTGTTTATCGTAGCGTTAATTCTACTACAAAATAAAAATAAAGTGGTAATTCAAGGAGATGTTATATGCGATATGTAAAAAAATTGAAATATTGATTTTCTAGATCAAAGATTTCTTGATATTTTATTATAGTTTTTCATTCAAAAAAATATTTTTTTAAGGCCTGTATTGAATATTATTAATGTCAGAAATGAAAAACTAATTTCAAATATCCAGTTCAAAAGGTGGGTTATGAAAAAAAGGACTGTCTTTTTTGCGTTCCTATTATCGATTTCAGCATCAACATTGTTTGCAAGGATACTAATTGTAAATAACACCCCCGGTGCACCAACCGGATATAACTACTTTACAACAATTCAAGCGGCACATGATAATGCCGGTAGCGGCGATACAATTTATGTTATAGGTTCCAGCTCTGCCTATGCCGGTTTTAATGTTAGTAAAAAGTTGGTAATGATTGGGCCAGGTTATTTTTTAACTGAGAATCCAGAAACCCAAGCTAATCCAAATTCAGCAACTGTGAGTGGAGATATTAACTTTTATAGTGGCTCATCTGGTTCTGTTTTAACTGGGATTACCTTAATTGGAGGAAACACTATAACCATTCAGGCAAGCAATATTACTCTAAAAAGAAATAAACTATCAGTCGGAAATTCAAGTTGCATTGATCTCGATTCAAATATTGGGAATATAATTATTGTTCAGAATTATATGACTGCCCAAGGCAATTATGCTGCTATTAAACTAATTAATAGTAATATTCAAAATGTATTAATTAGCAATAATTTTATTGAGCAAACATCTTCTGGAGGGAAAGCAATAGAAATAAGTTCATCTTCATCTGTAATTATCAAAAATAATATCATCAAAGGAAATTTAGTTGCCTATAATTCTAATATTCAAAACAATATCATGAGAGAAGGTACTTTTACCGGCGCAAACAATATCATTCTAAATAATATTGACAATTCTACTCAATTTGGTTCTTCGAATGGTAATCAGTCTAATGTAAATATTCCTAACCTTTTCATTGGTACAGGAAGTACAGACGGACAGTGGCAATTAAAACAAGGTTCTTTAGCAATTGGTGCCGGAGTAGATGGAATTGACTGCGGAATGTTTGGCGGTGTTACACCTTATGTATTATCGGGACTTCCTTCTATTCCAGCCATTTATTTTTTCGATGCACCAACATCTGGTTCAAACGCAAAAGGTCTGCCTATTCATATAAAAGTAAAATCACATAATTAGAAATCAACGATTTTCTACAAGCGAAATAAAATGAAGAAGAAATATTTTTGTTTGTTGGTAGTAATTCTGAACATATTCATATCAGCAGAAATCGCTTATTCACAAGAAAATCGTTCTCCTTATCCAATCATTTTCGTTCACGGTCTAAACAGCGACAATACAACGTGGAACGCAACTATTAACGAACTCGCAAAAATTTTCAGAAAGAACAACAACAATATTTTCCATGCTGTGTTAAATGCATTCTCTTATACAAAGTTAACGGGAACCGATACAACTTTAGGGACAGGTGATGACGATGTCCTTGTGTATTTTAATAATCACACCAATCAGTTATCAAGTGGTGATCTTTATGCAGTTAATTTTAAGAATTTCTGGAATCAGAATACCGGAAACCCGCAAATAAATTTTTATTCAACATCAACACCGGGCAACAATCAATCAAAAAGTAACCAGTCGGCTATTTACAAACAAGGTTATGCTTTGAAGAAAGCTATTGAAGCTGTATTAAATGCAACGGGCGCAGAAAAAGTAATTTTAGTTGGACATTCTATGGGTGGTCTCGCGATCAGAGAATATTTACAACGTACGAATGACGGAACAACAGGTAGTTTACATACCTGGTGGATTGATCCGAATTCTTATGATGGTCATAAGGTTGCAAAGGTTGTTACAACCGGTACGCCTCATAGAGGCAGTAATAGGCCAGTAATCTTTGCTGGCGCGGATACTTATGCCGAAGCCTGTAGGGACCTCAGGCATTATGGTGAAACTAATTTGGGGATTTATCTTTTCGGAGGCGATGAAGGTAATTTAAGTTCGCTTTGGTATAATAAAGATATCGATTGCAATGGTATTCTAAACTTCATAGTTGGCATTAATGATGGCAATGATGGGACATCCTACAGCATTAATATGCCTTTGCCTAATAATATTGTTTATAGTTGGATAACCTCAAAATATTTTTTAGACCCTACAGGTGATTTGGCCGTTGATATAGATAGGCAATGGCTCTACGATTTAAATAATAATCCTATGCCATTAGGTGTAGCGGACTCCATTCGTACAGATGTTTCTCATTCTGCAGAAACATCTGATTACTATTCAATCATTCGCGGGCTTGATGAACCTGATATCCCAACTCTTGCATACTCAATTGACATTGGCAAACTCTATGAAGGATTAGCAACCATTCAAAGTAATAATGTAAATAATGATAACGATTGGTATAAAATAAATTTCGAAGGCGGTTCGTTATCAATTTTATTTACACCTTCGGGTGTTGGTGGCGGAAGAATTGATTTCTACACATCAAAACCTACTTCAAATTATGATTCACAATTATTTATGAGTTTTTCCGGTCCGCAACCAATTGAATTCATTCCTAAGATGAGTCTTACAGCTGGAGAATATTACATTAGAATTCAACACACAGATGTAAATGAGAATGACTGGAAGGATCCATATTACTTGTCAATAGATAATCTTGGTAAAGGTACTCCCAACATAGCTAAGTTAGAATATTTTATTGATAGTGATCCCGGATTAGGGAATGGTATTAATGTCCCTGTTACTTCCGAAAACGACATATCTAAAACATTTGAAATTCCTCTAACAAATACTTCAATTGAAATACATACTCTTGGATTAAGAGTTCAGGATCAATTTGGTAACTGGTCACTTGCCTACATTAGACCTTTTTCTAAGGAAGATGATCTTAGCAATATTACTAACATTTCGTATTCATTTATTAAAGGAACAACACAAACTCCGGAATACAGATATAACAATTTTATTTCTCAAGCTAATGTTGATCTTAATTTTAGTGCATCGTTGCCTAGCTTACAGCTAAACTCAAATTATTTATTAAAAATATCTGCTCAAGATTCTTATTCAAAAAAGAGCACGGAATACTATCATTCATTTTTAGTATCTCCGAATTCAGAACTTGTTCTGATATCACCAAATGGAAGTGAAAATTGGGAAGCAGGAAGTAATCATAATATTCTATGGACTAATTCTTATTCATCTAAAATTAAAATTGAATACACGACTAATAATGAAACAAATTGGTTATCTATTATTAGTTCGATACCAGCAAGTGATAGTAGTTTTTCTTGGACAGTTCCCAATACTCCTTCTACTCAATGCCGGGTTCGTATAAGCAACGAGAATGACCCAAATATTTTTGATGCGAGCGACGATATCTTCACTATTTATAGTGCTGGTTCATGCCCTTATACTGATAACTATCCATATAAAAATTCGGATTATAATCTGGCTGATAATTGGTTATTTTATTATAGAGAATGTACCTCTTATGTTGCTTATAAAATCAATAAAGATGCAGGGACTCTCTCGCCTCCATATTTTTTCACAAATTATATGAAGGGGGGGCATTGGGGTAACGCAGGCAACTGGGCTTCAAATGCTATACAATTAGGTTATGTTGTTGATACTAAACCGCAACGTGGTTCAATAGCCCAATGGAATGCCAGTGAGCTTGGAACAGTAGGACATGTGGCTTATGTAGAAGATGTAAATGCTGATGGTTCAGTAAACTTGACAGAATATAATTATCACCTTGATCATAATTTTAGTAAACGATGTGATGTAAATAATGTGCCTCGCTTTATTCATATTACTCTGCCTTCCTCCGTTGAAGAGCAACAAAATCTGCCGATTAATTTTTCACTTAGTCAAAATTATCCAAATCCATTCAATCCAACGACAACAATAACTTACTCCATACCCCAAGCAGTTTTTGTGATACTAAAAGTTTATGATCTATTGGGAAGAGAAGTTGCAACAATAGTAAATGAAGAAAAGCAACCAGGCAAATATGAAGTGAGGTTTGACGGGATAAATTTACCAAGCGGCATTTACTTCTACAGATTGCAATCAGGTGATCTTTCGCTTCGCTCTGGACATGGTTTTTCTGAAACAAAAAAATTAATTCTACTCAAATAGATAGTTTGTTGGAGACGCCGCCCGTCTTGCCTAACGGAGCGTGTTGCACAACAAAAACATTGTCATTTCGAACCCGATTTATCGGGTGAGAAATCTTTCTTTTCATATAAATTAAGACCTCTCACTCCGTTCGAGGTGACACCAATATGGTTCTGCAACACGC